>NZ_VXCT01000004.1:0-150844 GCF_052850535.1 Shewanella sp. 1180_01 | reverse complement strand
ATATAAAACAAAAAAGCACTGAGTCATCAGTGCTTTTCTCGTTTCTATGTCGTTTCTATTTAAACGAATCTATCAAAGTCTTGTTAAAACAACTCTGCAGGCATCGCCATAGTGGTCGCATCACCGGCTCTGACTTGAGCGATATGGTAATCCGCTTTAGGCAGTAACTTATCAAAATAGAACTTAGCTAAATAGGCTTTCTGCTCGGCGAACGCTTTATCTTCATGGTCCGTGACCTTATCGACCATAGCCAACCAGTAGAAACCATAAAGGGTATAACCAAAGGCATCTAAAAAGTCGACCGCGCAGGCATTGATAAGCGCAGGTTGAGCGACTTTGTGCTCATTGAACGACTCAGCGACTATGACTAATGCATCTAAACGTGCGCATACTGCCGCCACTTTCACCGCATCAACGTGAGTAAATGCGCGCATTTGTGCTTTCAAGTCAGCGACAAATTCATTTAATGCGGCAAGATTATCGCCCGTGACTTTACGGCCGAGGAAATCGATGGCTTGAATGCCATTGGTGCCTTCATAAATCTGTGCGATACGGGTATCACGGACTAATTGCTCAATACCCGTTTCACGAATATAACCATGTCCACCAAAAACTTGCTGCGCCATGATCGTCGCATCAAGACCGCGATCGGTTAAAAAGGCTTTAGCGACTGGCGTTAATAAACCCACATAACGCGCTGCTTTAGCTTTAACTTCATCTTGAGCATATTTGGCCAAATCTAGCTGTTGCCCAGTAAACACAGACAAAGCACGGCCTGCTTCTGTCATTACTCGAATGGTCAACAACATACGGCGCACATCGCCGTGGACGATAATAGGATCAGATTCACTGCCCGTCGGCGAGCCGCCAGCGGCAACGCCTTGATTACGCTCTTTAGCATAATCGGCTGCCATCTGATACGCCGCCTGAGCACTGCCCAGCCCTTGAATACCAATCGCTAAGCGCTCGTAGTTCATCATAGTGAACATGCACACGAGACCGCGATTGGGTTCACCAATCAAGAAACCTTGGGCATTATCAAAGTTCATCACACACGTTGCTGAACCTTTAAGGCCCATCTTGTGCTCGATAGAACCCACAGATACACCATTCGCATGAGCTAAGCTGCCATCGGTATTTACCGATATTTTAGGCACAAGGAAGAGTGAAATCCCTTTGCTATCCGGTAGCTTGGCAAGCACTAAGTGGATGACGTTTTCAGTTAAATCGTGATCGCCACCCGTGATAAAAATCTTGCTGCCCGTGATGGCATAACTACCATCATCCTGCGGTAAAGCTCGAGTGCGAATATTACGCAGATCAGAACCCGCTTGCGGCTCTGTCATATCCATAGCACCCGCCCATTCGCCGGAATATAACTTAGGCAAATAAGCTTGTTTCAATTCTTCGCTGCCGTGGGCATTGATACATAAAGCCGCACCCGCAGTTAACGAGCCATAAAGCGTAAACGCATTACAGGCACTGTAAGCCATTTCGTCGACTAAGATCCCCAGCATCTTTGGCATGCCCATTCCACCAAATTCCGGATCGCCACACAAACCAATCCAACCGCCCTGCGAATACTGTTCATAAACGGCTTTGTAGCCATCAGGGGTAATCACTTGATTATCTTGATGTAACACGCCCTGCTCATCGCCCGTCCGGTTCAGCGGATGGATCAACTGACTGCTGATCTTGGCTGCTTCTTCAAGAATGGCATTGGCCGTGTCAATATCGACCATTTCAGCAATCTCAGGCAATTGTGCCCAAGTGTTAGAGGCATCAAATACCTGTTCCAGTAGGAAACGCATATCCGTTAACGGGGCTTGATAAGGGTTCATTGGTAGACTCTTAAACGTAGGATTAAAACAGTTGTTTTAATTTATACCAGTTCACTGTAGAAAACAATCTCATTACAAATACAGCCGCGAATAATATGGAGGTACGTGAGCAAAGTATAAATTCAACCCATAAAAAAACCCTTAAGCTTGAACTTAAGGGTCTCTATTTTATAAGCTTTACCACAGGATTGTCGCAGCGTTAGCTCACAGGCTTGTGCTTATTACCACATTAAATCATCTGGGATCGCATAATCCGCATAAGGATCATCTTCAACCACCACAGCTTTAGATTCATCCTGCTGCCACAGATAACCACACCACTGCGGCACCAGAAGTTTCACTCGCTCGGCTAATTTATGTGGTACTAAGTAACTCTTATCTTCGTAACGTACTATGCCTAACTGCCCTTTAAGCAATTCTGACTGCAGTTTTTCATCTATGTATAAAGAATAGATTTTATTATCAAGAGTATAGTTAAATTTCACTTCAGCATAAGCTGGGATCTTAATCGCAGACTTAGTGAACTCTGTGATTAAACCGCGCACCTGTCCACGCTCTGATGCCTCTGCAAAACGTTGCTCGTTCAGCGCTTTATCTTTTAGCGCCTGCAAACGTTTTTGCTCGGCCACTTCTTGCTTAAAAGCACTGGAGCCATCATCTATTCGTGATTTTTTGTCACGGCGTTTTTGGGTCTTAACGTCGCGAACCTTTTGTTTACTGGCAAGCCCTGCTTTGAGTAGCTGCTCTTGTAATGCATTAGCCATGGATCATTACCTACTTAATCTATATAAAATCAAAGTTCTCGATTTTGAATATCAAACATCTAAAACCAAACTACATTTTTGCGGCCAATTCGCCAAGCTCTGTCATCGCAATACTGGCGCCGCCAAGTGACCAACCGCCATCAATCGGCAGCACAACTCCCGTAATATAGGACGCCAATTCGGAGCCTAAGAATAACGCAGCATTAGCAATATCCTGACCTGCGCCATTACGTTTTAATGGAACGGATTGGGCAACCTTCTGCTGTAATGCGGCGCTGGGTGCAAGGCGATTAAAGCCTTCAGTGTTTGCTATGGGGCCTGGCATAATCGAATTAATTCTCAGCCCCTCACAGCCCCACTCTAACGCTAAGGTTCGCGTCAGCATATCCACACCCGCTTTTGCCGCGCACACATGAACTTGCATGGGCATAGCAATCGAAGCCTGCGGCGCCGAAATCTGGATAATATTGCCATTGGGGCGACGCAGCAAAGGATAAGCCTGCTTTAGGACTTGGAAACTGCCCAGCAAATCAATGTCCATCACCGACTTAAAACCATTGGCCGAAAGCTTTGCAGCGCTGGCGGGGAAATTACCCGCCGCGCCGCTAACCAGCACATCGATAAAACCAAACTCAGAAGCGACTTTATCAAAACCGACTTCAAGGGCGCTAAGATCGCGCACATCAAAACTCACACCTAAATGAATACCGTCAGGATTGGCCTGTTGCAGCTGCAATACCGCGGCATCAACTTTATCTTGGCTGCGACTCGCGACTGCGACATTGGCGCCAGCCTGCGCGAACGCAATTGCAATGGCGAGATTTATCCCACTGGTGCCACCGACAACGACAACATTCTTACCTTGATAGTTAAACATCGTAGCATTAAACATGGGCGTTCTCCGTGAACTGTGAGATATGCACTCAGGGTGTGATTAATTATTTTATGTTGTCATTCAAGATACTATTTCAATTTTTATCCATCATATCAAGGTTACTAACGAGCGATTTCAAGTCTTTTTTATTCAAACGACGGTCAAACCGCGATTGAGACGACTATTGAAACGTCTATGCCAATGATTGGTGAATCGCTTGCAATGCCGCTAACGGATCGGCGGCTTTGGTGATCGGACGGCCTATCACTAGGTAATCTGAGCCCGCTGCTATCGCTTGAGGCGGCGTCATCACGCGGTGTTGATCGCCAGCATCACTACCAACTGGGCGGATCCCCGGCGTCACGAGTTTGAAGTTCTTACCTAACAGTGATTTTAACGCTGTTGCTTCTTGGGCTGAACACACCACGCCGTCGAGTCCTGCTTGCTGCGTCAGCTTAGCTAAACGTTGCACATGCTCAAACGCAGGCACATTGATGCCGAGTAATTTAAGATCATCATCACTCATGGAGGTTAATACCGTCACAGCGATCAGCATAGGCGCTTTCTCGCCGTATGGCAGCAAGGCCTTTTTGGCCGCTTCCATCATGGCTAAACCACCACTGGCATGCACGTTCGTCATCCATACACCCAGCTCTGCGGCAGCGGCCACGGCTTTGGCGACAGTATTGGGAATATCGTGAAATTTCAAATCGAGGAATAAATCAAAGCCACGATCATGGATATCTTTCACCAATTGCGGGCCAAACAGGGTAAACATTTCTTTGCCGACTTTAAGGCGGCACATGTTGGGATCGAGTTTTTCTATCAGTTGTAAAGCGTGGTTTTTGTTATCGTAATCAAGCGCTACGAGGATAGGTTTAGTCGTCATCATCTCTCCAACAGAGTTACACTAACATAGATATTATCTTATTTACTCGCCGTCTAAGCCTCTGATCCGCTTGATACTGCCCCAGTTTTTACAGGAAGGACAATGCCAGTAAAGGGCATGGGAAGGGAAACCACACTCTTTACAACGGTAGCTTGGACGGAATTTAATTTGTTGCTCAACGAGCTGCTCTAGCATAGTTAAACTTTGCTTGGCTTGCCCTTCCTCTGCTTGACGCAAATGCATTTGCATCAAGTGCTGAAAACCTTTCATGGTCGGATGGCGATATAGGGCATCGAGCACCATGGTCTCTGCCGCTTTAATCTCATCCAGACTTATCATGTGCTGCGCTAAGGCGACAACCACAGAAGCACCGGCACCGTCGGCCATGGCGCCCGCCAGTAACTCTTGGAAGCCTTCTTTGTCTTGTGTGTCGCGATAAACTTGTTTGGCCGTGGGGATTGCATCGGCAAAAAGCTCGATATCGGCTTTTTTCAGTTGCAGCAGCATTTGCTTGCACTGGGCATAATCTTGAATATCGAGGTATTTTTTCGCTAAGGTCAATAATGCTCGGCCGCATTGCGGATCTTGCTTCAGCGCCTGTTGCAGCAGTTTAATCTTCTGTGTATCGTCGCTGGCTTCATCGGCTAACTGGCAATAGAAATGCGCCGTTAACGGCTTTAAGACTTGCTGACGTTTACGACTTAGACGCTTAGTGATATCAATGGCTTTTTGCCACTCTTTAATCACTTGATAGATAGCAATCAGCTGAGTTTCAGATTCTTCGCTGTGATCATCTTGGCTAACCAAGTTGATAAAGATTTCTTCGGCCCTGTCGTAAAAGCCCGCGGCCAGATAATCTTTACCCAGCTCCATCATAGCGATGTCGCGCTGCTCATTGGCGAGGTTTGGACGGGCAATTAAATTCTGATGGATACGAATGGAGCGGTCGACCTCACCTCGCTTACGAAACAGCGAACCGAGTGACAGATGGGTATCTATGGTTTCATCGTCAACATCTAGCATACTGATAAATAAATCGACGGCTTTATCCGATTCGTTCGACAGTAAGAAATTGAGGCCAGTAAAATAATCCCGGCTCAATTGTTTACGTTGATTGCTTTGATTCTGCCTTATGCTCCGTCGCCCCATATACCAACCGTAGGCGGCAGCAATGGGAAGCAACAGAAAGAGTATCTCAAGCATATTAGGCGTCTACATCCTGAGGGGCTTTAGCCATCACTTGGTTTAGTTTCTTTCTCGTTGTCGCTAAGCTCAATTTCAAGCGCACGATATAGTAGCTTGCAACTAACCAGCTCAAGATGAAACCAGCAAAAAAGACGATCGCTAGCACAACAGGTAAACGATATTCACCCTGTGCGACAAAATAGCTGATGGTCACCACTTGTTCGTTACGCGCGCCAAAGATCAACGCCAGAATAAATAACAGTGCCACAAGCACAGTTGCTACAAATGATTTCACGCTGCACTCCCTAAACGCGTTTCAATTTAATGATTATCCAAGAAATTCACTGAGCTGACCAGCATTGCCTTGCAATAGATACAAAAAAGCCTCCTAACGGAGGCTTTTTACTATGCGGTCAATCACACATTAACGGCGTCAACACGCTCGCGCAGTTCTTTGCCTGGCTTAAAGTGCGGGACGTATTTACCTTCCAAATCGACTGATGAACCAGTCTTTGGATTACGGCCAGTCCGCGGTGCACGATAATGAAGCGAGAAACTACCAAAGCCACGGATCTCAATACGATCACCGCTTTCTAATGTTGTTGCCATTTGCTCCAACATTTCTTTGATTGCGCCTTCAACCTCTTTCGCCGACAGCTGCGACTGCCTGGTGGCGAGTTTTTCGATAAGTTCAGATTTCGTCATCCTAGCTATCCCCTATTATCAAGCCAAACACAGTCGCCTAATGTGGAGAGAAGTCTCCCCAAACAACAGGCGATTATTTACGAGCTGCTTTAAACGCTTCAGCCATTGCATTGCTAATAACAGCGTCATCTTGTTTGTTCAGAGTCGCCATTACTTCTTTCTCTTCAGCTTCGTCTTTCGCTTTGATTGACAGGCTGATAGAGCGGTTCTTACGGTCAACACCCATGAACTTAGCTTCGATTGCATCACCTACATTATAGACAGTAGATGCATCTTCGATACGCTCACGTGAAATGTCAGCTACACGGATGTAACCTTCAACAGTGTCAGCCAGTTCAACAGTCACACCTTTAGCATCAACAGCAGAAACAGTACCGTTTACGATAGTACCTTTCTTCTTGTCAGCCAAGTATGCGTTGAATGGATCATCTTCAGTTTGCTTAACACCTAAGCTGATGCGCTCACGCTCTGGATCTACAGACAGAACCACTGCATGGATTTCATCGCCTTTCTTGTATTCAGAAACTGCGTCTTCGCCAGTACCGTTCCAAGAAATGTCAGACAGGTGAACTAGACCATCGATACCGCCGTCAAGACCGATAAAGATACCGAAGTCAGTGATTGACTTGATCTTACCAGAAACCTTGTCGCCTTTGTTGTAACGAGTTGCGAAGTCATCCCATGGATTGGTCTTACATTGTTTCAGACCAAGAGAAATACGACGACGCTCTTCATCGATGTCCAGAACCAGAACTTCAACTTCATCACCTAAGTTAACAACTTTAGATGGGTGAATGTTCTTGTTAGTCCAATCCATTTCAGAAACGTGAACCAGACCTTCAACGCCTTCTTCGATTTCTACGAAGCAACCGTAGTCAGTTAGGTTAGTAACGCGACCAGTTAAACGTGTGTTTTCTGGGTAGCGTTTGCTGATTTCTAACCATGGATCTTCGCCAAGTTGTTTCAGACCTAGAGACACACGAGTGCGCTCACGATCGTACTTCAGTACTTTAACGTTGATTTCATCGCCAACATTGACGATTTCTGATGGATGTTTAACACGTTTCCACGCCATATCTGTGATATGTAGCAGACCGTCAACACCACCTAAATCTACGAATGCACCGTAGTCAGTCAGGTTCTTAACGATACCCTTAACTGCTTGACCTTCTTGCAGGTTTTCTAACAGTGCATCACGCTCAGCGCTGCTTTCTGATTCGATAACTGCACGACGAGAAACAACAACGTTGTTACGCTTCTGGTCTAGCTTGATAACTTTGAATTCTAATTCTTTGTACTCTAAGTGAGCGGTGTCGCGAACTGGGCGCACGTCAACTAGAGAACCTGGTAAGAAGGCACGGATACCGTTTAATTCAACAGTGAAACCGCCTTTAACTTTACCATTGATGATACCGATTACAGTTTCAGCATCTTCATAAGCTTTTTCCAGAACGATCCAAGCTTCATGACGTTTCGCTTTTTCGCGAGACAGTTGAGTCTCACCGAAGCCGTCTTCAACAGAGTCAAGAGCTACGTCAACTTCATCACCAACAGCGATTTCTAAAACACCTTGAGCGTTTTTGAATTGTTCAGCTGGGATTGGGCTTTCAGACTTCAGACCCGCGTCAACCAGTACCATACCGTTTTTGATTGATACAACAGTACCACGAACGATAGAACCTGGACGGAATTCCAGAGTTTGAAGGGATTGTTCAAATAGATCAGCAAAAGATTCAGTCATGTTTAGGTTACTTTCTTTATTAAACCACTGTCCGTCCTAGACGTGGAGTCAGTCAAATTATCCGTATCATCCTTAATACGAATACCTATCCGGTGGGCTAACTTAGTTAGTGCCGGATAATTTTTGGTTGATAAAGTTAAGCGCAAGCGCTAACACTTCATCAATACCCTTTCCGCTTGTATCGATAATGAGCGCGTCCTCGGCGGGGACTAAAGGAGCCACCGGACGATTCATATCGCGGTCATCACGTTCGATAATTTCACTTAAAAGGCGCTCGATATTAACATCGAAGCCCTTGTCCTGCAACTGATTATAGCGTCTTTGGGCACGCTCTTCAGCTGAGGCGGTTAAATATAATTTTGCCGGCGCACTTGGGAAAACCACAGTTCCCATGTCGCGACCATCGGCAATTAATCCTGGCGCCGTTTTAAAGGCCCGTTGACGACGTAATAACGCTTCTCTCACCCGTGGAAACGCGGCGACTTTTGAAGCGGCATTCGAGCACTCTTGAGTGCGAATGTCGGTGGTGACGTCTTCACCTTCCAATATCACTTGAACCGGATCGGTATCATTGCCTGTTAAAAACTTCACATCGAGATGTGCCGCTAACAGCGTGATCGATTCTTCATTTTCCAGTTCAACGTTATGATGAATTGCTGCGAGCGCAAGAACTCGGTAAATAGCACCACTATCAAGTAGTTGCCAACCTAGATGCTGAGCCAATAATTGACTAATTGTACCTTTGCCAGCACCACTTGGGCCGTCGATTGTGACTACAGGAGCCCG
This sequence comes from Shewanella sp. 1180_01, assembly GCF_052850535.1. Lineage (NCBI taxonomy): Bacteria > Pseudomonadati > Pseudomonadota > Gammaproteobacteria > Alteromonadales > Shewanellaceae > Shewanella > Shewanella sp. 1180_01. Next base: position 142,059 of record NZ_VXCT01000004.1, on the reverse strand, counting down.
TTCAGACATACATTCCTCCGCAAAAAATAACCATCATCCGTGAGTTCATCAAGTGAGCCCCCGAAAATGAGCGCGCAGCATTGTACAACAAAAGACAAACAAAATCCGTGGATTTTTTATGAAGATTAGCAGCCGCGCAAATACGGCTGACTATTCTTGACATCGATTATTGTCACAATGACGAAGCAGATTGGCTTAGCCTTGCAGACTCGCAAACTGCTTAAAGTAGTCTGGGAATGTTTTAGAAGTGCAATCAGGATCATTGATGGTAATACCGCAATCGGCAAATGCCAGCATCGAAAAACACATGGCCATGCGGTGATCATTGTAGGTATCAATTTCGGCGGTATTAATCACTGCAGGCGGGGTGATTTTAATGTAATCGTTACCCTCTTCAACCTCGGCGCCGACTTTACGTAATTCCGTCGCCATGGCCGCTAAGCGGTCGGTCTCTTTAATACGCCAGTTATAGATATTGCGAATAACCGTCGTGCCTTTAGCAAATAAGGCTGCGGTTGCAATGGTCATGGCCGCATCGGGAATGTGGTTCATGTCTAAATCAACGGCCGTTAATTGAGATCCTCGCGCGATAATATAGTCATCGCCCCACTCGATATCTGCGCCCATTTTTTCAAGCACATCGGCAAATTTCACATCGCCTTGAATACTTAAACGGCCCACACCCGTGACTTTGACTTCACCGCCCTTAATCGCCCCTGCGGCGAGGAAATACGATGCCGATGACGCATCACCTTCGACCAGCACTTTACCCGGCGACACGTACTGCTGGCCTGCAACAATCTCAAAACGGGCATAGTCATGGTTGATGACAGTTACGCCAAATTGCGCCATCAGGGCCAACGTAATATCGATATACGGCTTAGAAACTAACTCGCCTTTGACATGGATATTCACGCTGCCCTTTGCAAGCGGCGCCACCATCAATAGGGCGGTTAAAAATTGGCTCGATAAATCACCCGCAATCTCAACATCGCCGCCATTAAGACCCGTTGCATTAATCGTCAGCGGTGGGAAACCGTCATTTTTAAGATAAACGACATTGGCACCGAGTTGCCTTAAGGCATCCACTAAGTCGCCAATCGGGCGTTCTTCCATGCGCGGCTCGCCTGTTAGGGTAAATTCGCCTTGGCCTAAGGTTAAGGCTGCGCACAAGGGGCGCATTGCCGTGCCCGCATTGCCTAAAAACAATTCCTGTGCAGATTCAGAGGAAATCACGCCGCCTAAGCCATCAAGTTCACACACAGTATTGTTTTGCGATAAACGGTAGTTCACCCCTAGCTGCTTAAGGGAGGCCAGCATGTGGCGAATATCATCTGAGTCGAGCAGATTGGTAAGCGTGGTCGTGCCTTGAGCTAAGGTCGCCAACAATAAGGCACGATTAGAAATACTTTTTGAGCCCGGAATATTGATCTCACCGCGGACTTGCACAACAGGTTCAAGACGTAATTGCTTCATGAATAAATCTTCTTTCTCTATAGGGCGTCATCATCACGATCACGCGGACTGAATACGCAAAATGGCAACTTCACGCTACACAGCGTCAAGTTAAGATTACAAATAAAAGGAGATTGGGGCCTTGTTGGTGCTTCGTCGTTATAAAATTACCGATTGTCGCTAAGGATTCAACCGTTTTTTCGAGAAAAATGGCTTTTTGGTCAGATTATTTACTGAGTTCAGTGTAAAAATAATAAAAACGCAAAATTTAAGCGGTTAATTTAGGATTTAACCGTATTTTTGGCAGACTTTTTTGCCAAGATAACTGGTGTGTAATCACAGTTTTCACTTTAAATACTTTACCTTTCCGCGCTATTCTAAGCTCCAAACGATAAATAACGCATATCTGATACAAACAATCATGTTTGCACTATAACCAGAAAGGTAGATGGAGCTATGTTTAACTCACTCATCGCAATGCCAGCAGATCCCATCCTTGGCTTGTTGACTCAGTACCGCGAAGACACCCACCCGCAAAAAGTTGATTTAGGTGTGGGCGTTTATAAAGACCCTACAGGCGTGACCCCGATCCTGAGCTGCGTGAAAAAAGCCGAGAAATTCCGTCTCGATACCGAAACCACTAAAGTGTATATCGGTCCAACCGGCTCGCCACAATTCAACACCTTGATGACTGAACTCGCCTTTGGTGCTGGTCACAGTGCCATCATAGCTAACCGTATCCGCACTGTATCGACACCCGGTGGTACTGGTGCACTGCGCGTGGCCGGCGACTTTATCAAACTCTGCAACCCGAATGCGGTGTTATGGGTAAGCGACCCAACTTGGGCAAACCACATCGGTTTGTTCGAAGCGGCTGGCATTACCGTTAAAACCTATCCGTATTATGACTACGATAGCAAATCATTGAAATTTGATGAGATGCTTGCTGCCCTATCGCAAGTGAGTCCTGATGATGTGGTGTTATTCCACGCCTGTTGCCATAACCCGAGCGGAATGGATTTAACCACAGAACAATGGGATAAAGTGGTTGCCCTGACAAAAGAGCAAGGCTTTACTCCACTGATTGACATGGCATACCAAGGTTTTGGTGATGGCGTTGATATTGATGCCTACGGCGTGCGCAAAATGGCGGCAGCGGTCGAGAATATGATCCTTTGCAGCTCATGCTCGAAAAACTTCGGTCTGTACCGTGAGCGTATCGGTTCGTGTTCTGTGATTGCCAAAGATGCCAATACCGCCAATGTCGCGCAATCTGTGCTGCTTTATGTGGTTCGCTGCCTCTACTCTATGCCGCCTGCCCATGGCGCCGCGATTGTTGAGACGATTTTAGGATCGGCAGAATTAACCCAAGAATGGCGAGATGAGCTGAAAGTGATGCGCGATCGCATCAACGGCAACCGCGCCATTTTAGTGGATAAACTTAAAGCCAATGGCGTAGACCGTGACTTTAGCTTTATCGCCCGTCAAAAAGGCATGTTCTCCTTCCTCGGGGTGAATCCAGAGCAAGTGGCGCGCCTGCAAAAAGAATTCAGCATTTATATGGTGGGTTCAAGCCGCATCAGTATTGCTGGGATCAGTGAAGATAACGTCGATTACTTAGCCCAATCAATCGCCAAAGTGCTCTAAGCACGGCTGAGTTTATCTGCACAGTTCACTCTGCTGTATTACTACGATTCAGAATGCAGCAGAGTTTATTTACCCCTTACAAGCTTAAAGCTTTGCAATCATGCCACTGCGTCAGCGTTAACAAACCTTCCCTTCGGTTCTAAATTCCCAAAACCTTATCAAGCAACGCTAGGTCTCACTGTTCAAGCTTTTATTTTCAATGGTAAAAACTACTTTCTCGCGTTTAAAAAACAGTCGTTTAATGCAATAAATCGCAAGTTGTGATCTCGGTCGGCGGATTTCCATTTCATCAATCAGGGCTGCGGCTATTTTCACTTTTTAAAGCCAGACCTGCCCAGTAGATTAGTGGTCATCATAGAACTTGTGGATATTCCGCCATGTTATTACAAGATAAATTAGTGCAAATCGTCACCAACCCGCAGCTTTCACCTAAGCAAAAATCCAACTATTTAGCGTTGGAGGCAGAGGCGAGCTTACCCTACATGCCGATATCGACTGAGGTAAAAGCCGCGATGAATGACGGCATTATCTGCGATATGTTTGAAGGCCATGCGCCTTTTAAACCGCGCTATGTTTTGCCAGATTATGCCCGCTATCTAAAGCAAGGTTCAGAATATTTAGAGCTTTCACCGGCGCAGGATTTAGATGAAGCCATCAATGCCTTGACCATCCTTTATCATCATGTGCCATCGGTGACCAATATCCCCGTGTATTTAGGTCAGCTGGATGACATATTAATGCCTTTCATCGAGGGAATGGATGCAGAGGTACTATATCGTAAACTTAAACTGTTCTGGATCATGCTCGACAGAACGCTACCAGACGCCTTTATGCACGTGAATATTGGTCCGACCGATAACATCGTTTGCCGCACCCTACTGCGCATTGATGCCGAATTACAACAAGTTGCCCCCAATTTGACCTTTATGTACGACCCAGCCATTACGCCAGATGATTTGTTGCTGCTCGCCACCACCAATATTTGTCACTGCAGTAAGCCACATATCGCGAATTACCCACTGCATGCCAGCGCCTTTGATGCACGTGGGTTTGGTATTGTCAGTTGCTACAATGCCTTGCCGTTAGCGGGCGGCGCCAATACCTTAGTTCGGCTCAATCTTAAAGAGGTCGCGTTAAAGGCCGATTCAGTCAGTGATTTTTTTGATGCTGTCTTGCCCTATTACAGCTCGCTCACCTTCGAGCTCATTGAAGCGCGCTCGGCATTTTTGCATCAAGAGTCACACTTCTTTGACAGCTTTTTAGTTAAAGAACAATTGATTGATGAGTCGCGTTTTGCGCCTATGTTTGGCATTTACGGCATGGCGGAAGCGGTGAATATTCTGCAATCATTAACAGCCAGTGGAGAAGTTAAGCAAGCTAAACACGCTAGATATGGCCATGAAACGGATGCAAATCAGCTGGGCTATCGTATTTCTGCTGCGCTCGATGCCATAGTGAAATCCACACCCGTCGCGTATGGTTACCATGGGCGAGCACTGCTGCATTCACAGGGCGGTATTAGTCTCGATAGAGATGTGACCCCAGGTGTTCGTATTCCCTATGGTACTGAACCTAATCCCATCGCTCACATTCAAGCCTTAGTGCAACATCATCAGTATTATACGGCGGGGATTAGCGATATTTTGACTATCGATGAAACCGTAAAATCCAATCCACAAGCCATGTTCCAACTGTGTAAAGCGGCGCTTGAGTTAGGTTTTAGGGAATTTACCGCCAATGTTGCCTCTAACGATTTAATGCGCGTGACCGGCTATATGGTAAAACGCTCGGACATTGAAGCATTTAAGCAATGTGGCTCACGCCTCAATACCACAGGCTTAGCCGCAGAAGCGGCGGTTAATACGGGAATATTACAACGCCAAGCAAGAGTCATCGCCCATGAACACTCCCCTTGTGTCTTTGAATAGGCAAGTAATGGTCAGTCAGCTATTGCCCTTTTCCTGCGTTGACGGGCCTGGCAGCAGGCTCGTGTTATTCTTGCAGGGCTGCAACTACCAATGCAAAAGCTGTCATAACCCACATACCATAGGGGGGTGCGATGCCTGTGGCGATTGTGTCGCTGCCTGCCCTGACAATGCGCTGACATTGATAAACCTCAATAACAAGCCTCGCATTCAATGGGATAAGAATTGTTGTAGTCAATGCGATACCTGTCTTGCCGTGTGCCCGAAACAAGCGAGCCCTAAGGTCACGCATTACACAGTCGAGGAGATATTAGGGATTCTCCATAGTCAGCGTCACTTTATTAATGGCATTACCGTGAGCGGCGGCGAAGCGAGCCTGCAACTACCGTTTATTATTGCGTTGTTTCAAGGGATTAAGGCCTCTGAATCGTTATCACACTTGAGTTGTATGCTCGATACCAATGGCAGTTTGAGTCTAACTGGTTGGCATAAACTGCTGCCCTTTTTGGATGGCGCCATGGTGGATCTCAAAGCGTGGCAGCAAGATACCCATAGATACATTACTGGTCGGGACAACCATGCCGTGTTCAAATCCATTCAGCTATTGGCGCAGCAGCAAAAACTGTATGAAGTGAGATTGCTGCACATTCCGAGCATCACGGATTATGAACAGGAGATAGAAGCGCTGGCGACCTATTTGCTTCAGCTAGGTGCGGATACACGGGTCAAGTTAAATGCCTTTCACCACCATGGCGTTGTCGACGACGCGTTAACGTGGCCAAGCTGCACACAAGCCGATATTGAACGCTTAGCCGCAAAGCTTGCAAAGCGAGGCGTCACCAATCTTATCTTACCCTCTTGCTATATTTAGCGACTGCAAAGCAAAATTTGCTCGTACAGCCAGCGTAGCGCGGGATCTTTCATACTTTGTCTATGCCAAACGAGACTGTAAGCCACTTTGCCATATTCTATGGGTAAGGATTTAACGGTTAAGCCTTTAGCTTGGCTGGCAATAGATGCCCAGCGGCGCGAGCAGGTGAAAAGCAGTTCACTGTGGTGACACATTAACGCTGCGCTGCCAAAGTCAGGGACTGAAATGGGTACAGCACGTTTTTTAGATTGCTGGGCGAGCAAAATATCAAAAAATGGCGTACTCAGATCCGTATCGGTAATGCCAATATGGCGGTAACTTAGGTAATCATCGAAGCTGATCTGCGACTGTTTAGCCAAGGGATGGGATGAATTCATCAGGCAGACCATTTCATCGCTGAACAAGGTTTCCCACACCAGATCGTCTTGAAGAGGATTAGGTTGACTCAGATCATGGGGTAACAGCACAAAATCTAACGAGCCTTTAATAAGACCATCGAAACCGATATTGTCTTTGCTATAAATATCGAGATGGATATTAGGAGCCAAGCTCAGAATATGGGCACTTAATTTGGCGGCCAGCAGTTCGAACGTGCTTTCGCGCATCGCAAGCGAAAAACGCCCCTCAAAATGTGCTGGATTAAACGCATCTTGACTCATGATCTGATTCATATCATTGATCATTTGCTGCACGCTTGGGCCCAATCGTCTTGCCAAAGGTGTGGCAACCAGTGAGTTGCCGTTACGGTAGAACAGTTCATCGTTCAAACTGTCCCTGAGCTGGCTTAAGGTTTTACTGACGGATGAGGGGCTAAGACATAATCGTTCGGCGCTGGCGGTTACGCTCAGAGTATCGAGCATCACATGCAAAGTGATCAAGTGCTTCATACTAATGCGCGAAAGCTTGGCCAAATCCATCTGTGACATCCTATTGATTTATCTTCTATGCACACTCAAATGCGTACTTTTAAGCATGATAAACAATAGTATGCAACCAACCCAACACATTGCTGAGAATATTCCCCAGTAATGCGCGTCAGCTCACAGGTTTACTCACTGCCCTCTCTAATCCAAGCCATGTCTAATCCAAGTTATCTTTAATATAAGGTTCTTCCCAAGGTCATCTTGCTTAACGCCAATAATCGATAAATTACAGCCAACAAAAAAGCGAATGCATTTGAGCATTCGCTTTTGGGATGTCTAAATTTGGATAGCTAACTTGGAATGGCTAGCTGATGATAAACATTCAATAAACATAACGTTTATGTGCAGGCAGCAAAGCCTAGGCGCTAAGCGCCGCAAGCTAGTGAGTGACTATATAGCTAAGCCTAGCTATGTTTAGCCGCAAACTCGTTCATAAACTTGACCAAGGCAACTATGCCATCGAGTGGCATCGCATTGTAAAGGCTAGCACGCATGCCACCTACGATACGATGGCCCTTTAAGGCAACGAGTCCAGCTATTTGGGCTTGCTTTAAGAACTCACCATCGAGCGCTTCGTTGACTAACTGGAAGGTCACGTTCATTTGTGAGCGGTTCGCTGCAACAACACCATTACGGTAGAAAGCATTACCATCAATGCATTGATACAACATCTGCGCTTTTTGTTGATTAATTTTCGCAATACTCGAAATACCGCCAGTCGATTTCAGCCAAGCAAAGACTTCAGCGGCAAGGTACCAAGCAAAGGTTGGTGGCGTGTTGAACATAGAATCATGCTCGACGGCTAGACGATAGTCCATGATGGACGACTGCGGTAAACTCGGCAGTTTTAACATGTCATCGCGTACTATCACTATCGACAGACCCGATGGACCTATGTTCTTTTGCGCACCGGCGTAAATCAAGCCGTAGCGGCTGACGTCGATTTCACGGGACATGATTGTTGATGATAAATCGGCAACAATTGGCCAAGGTGAGTCTAATTCGTCAAAAATTTCGATACCATCTACTGTCTCATTGGGACAGTAGTGAACATAGCGATAATCGGCATCGATTTTATGTAAGTCAGGTATGACAACGGCATTGAGTCCGTTGTGTTTTTCAACAATATTCAGACTATCAATCTGTGCTTCACCCGCTAGTTTCTGCGCTTCTGCTAACGCGGTAGATGACCATTGACCACTGACTAAATACAGGGCTTTACCCTGCTCGCCGAGAAAATTATTCACGACAGCAGAGAACTGTCCGCGACCACCGCCGTGCATAAATAGCACATGGTAATTTGCAGGGATCTGCATCAGTTCACGTAAATCGGACTCGGCTTGCTCGGTCAGCGCGATGAACTCTTTACTTCGGTGGCTGATTTCCATCACGGAAACGCCTTGGCCATTCCAATCAAGTAATTCCTGTTGTGCTTTTTTCATTACCGCTGCGGGTAACATTGCAGGTCCAGCACAGAAATTATAAATCGCGCTCACTGACACTCTCCTTAATCCCAACCATGATGTATGTATTGATAAAACGAAACCATTCTAAAATGAATAATGCTACCAACAATCAATGCCATTAAAAAAACGAGCGTCCAATTGGACGCTCGTTAATATGACACTTAATTACTCTTCGTCTTGCTCATCATCAGCAAGCTCGTCTTCATCTTCGTCCAACTCTTCTTCGTCATCCAGCTCTTCATCAAGAGCCTCGTCGGCTAATTCGCCTTCGATAATGACAGGAACAATCGGTAAACCGTTTTCATCCAGCTCGACTTCATCTTCATCACTTTGGATTTCGTCGATACGTTGCAGGCCAACCACTTTCTCGTCGCCCGCGGTGCGGATAATCGTCACACCTTGCGTGTTACGGCCAATGATAGACACGCCGCCCGCTGGTGTACGCACTAAGGTGCCTTTATCACTGATGAGCATAAGTTCGTCGTTAAGACCCACTTGCACTGCGCCAACAACTGCGCCGTTACGCTCACTCACCTTGATAGAAACCACACCTTTAGTCGCACGGCTCTTCGCTGGGTATTCAGACAGTTGAGTCCGTTTACCGTAACCGTTTTCAGTCACAGTCAGAATCGCGCCATCGCCTTTGGGTACGATTAGCGACACGACTTTTTGACCTTCTTCTAAACGGATACCACGAACGCCTGTTGCAGTACGGCCCATAGGACGTAACGACAGAACTTCTTCGCCGGTTTCAGGATCGGTTTTCACTTCGCCGGTTTCAGAATCACGTACTTTCTCACCAAAGCGAACCACTTTACCTTCGTTCGAGAACAACATGATTTCGTCATCACCGTTAGTGATATCGACACCGATCAGTTGGTCACCGTCTTTGAGGTTAACGGCGATAATGCCGTTTGCACGTGGATTGCTATAAGCTGTTAGTGCGGTTTTCTTCACAGTACCGTGTGAAGTGGCCATAATGATGTACTTGTCAGCCGCGTATTCACGTACTGGCAGAATCGCAGTAATACGCTCGCCATCGGATAACGGCAACAAGTTAACAATTGGACGACCACGAGCCGTACGGCTCGCTAATGGCAATTGATACACTTTGAGCCAGTACATCTTACCAAAGTCAGAGAAGCACAAAATGGTGTCATGGGTATTGGCAACTAACAGTTTTTCAACGAAATCTTCGTCTTTTACTTTAGTTGCCGCTTTACCCTTACCACCACGGCGCTGGGCTTGGTAATCGGTCAATGGTTGATACTTGGCATAACCTAAGTGCGACAGTGTCACCACAACGTCTTCTTCGTTGATAAGATCTTCAAGACTCATATCGACTTCGTTAGCATTGATCACGGTACGGCGAGCATCACCGTATTCATCAAGGATTTGAACTAACTCTTCCTTGATGACTTCCATCAAACGCTCAGGACTGCGCAGAATAAACAACAGACCCGCGATAAATTCGAGCAGCTCTTCGTATTCGGCAATGATCTTATCGTGTTCAAGACCGGTTAAACGGTGTAAACGCAGTTCTAGAATCGCCTGAGCTTGTTGCTCAGTCAGGAAATATTGACCGTCACGAATACCGTATTGTGGCTCTAACCACTCAGGACGCGCGGCGTCATCACCTGCTTTTTCCAGCATGCCTTGAACGTGGCCTAATTCCCAACCTTTCTCAACCAATTTAACTTTGGCATCCGCAGGCGTTGGCGAGGCTTTGATCAATGCAATAATCGGGTCGATGTTAGCCAGTGCAACCGCCAGCGCTTCCAGAATATGGGCGCGCTCACGGGCTTTACGCAGTTCAAATACGGTACGGCGCGTCACGACTTCACGGCGATGCAGAATAAAGCATTCGAGCATTTCTTTAAGGTTAAACAGTTTAGGCTGACCATTGGTCAGGGCCACCATGTTAATCCCGAAAGAACACTGCATTTGCGTTTGAGCATACAGGTTGTTTAACACCACCTCGCCCACTTCGCCGCGCTTGATTTCGATAACGATACGCATACCGTCTTTATCAGACTCGTCGCGTAGACCGCTGATCCCTTCAAGCTTTTTATCTTTAACCAGCTCGGCAATCTTTTCGATTAAACGGGCTTTGTTCACTTGATACGGGATTTCTGTGACGATAATGCGCTCACGGCCATTATCTTCGGTTTCCACATCCGCCAGTGCACGCATGATCGCGCGGCCACGGCCAGTTTTATAGGCATCAATAATGCCTTTACGGCCATTGATAATTGCCGCAGTTGGGAAATCCGGACCTGGAATGTATTCCATCAACTGTTCAATAGACAGTGAGGGTTCTTCAATCAGTGCCAAACAGCCTTTCACGACTTCCGTTAGGTTGTGTGGTGGGATGTTGGTTGCCATACCGACCGCAATACCCGATGAACCGTTAATTAACAGGTTAGGTACGCGTGTGGGTAGTACCGCTGGGATCTGTTCTGTGCCGTCGTAGTTAGGGACAAAATCCACTGTCTCTTTTTCAAGATCGGCCAGTAATTGATGCGCTAACTTATCCATACGGATTTCGGTATAACGCATTGCCGCCGCGGAGTCACCGTCGACCGAACCGAAGTTACCTTGGCCATCTACTAAGGTGTAACGCAGTGAGAATGGCTGGGCCATACGGACGATAGTGTCATAAACAGCAGAGTCACCATGAGGGTGATATTTACCGATGACGTCACCGACCACACGGGCAGATTTTTTGTAAGGCTTGTTCCAATCGTTCTTCAATTCACTCATGGCAAACAGAACGCGGCGATGAACCGGCTTTAAGCCGTCGCGCACGTCTGGTAATGCACGTCCCACGATAACGCTCATGGCGTAATCAAGGTACGAATTCTTTAGTTCGTCTTCGATATTAATTGGCGAAATAGATGATGCCAGATCAGTCATAAACTGCTCGTTCCCCTGAAAAATAGCCGACAACGTATAATCCGTATCATTGCCTAGCCCAAAAACGTGATTTGGCATTCTAACACAGTTATTTAATGTCGCCAGACCTATCCTTATCGAATTGAGAGTCTGGTGGCTTAATAGATGAAAACACTGTCAATTTGGTCGTTTGAGCGATAAACCAGCGTTGAAATTCGCGGCTTAGGATGAGAAAAAATCGTCAAAGGGATGAAGTAAAAGGTCGATACGGAGCACAACAATTAACATAAAACCAGAAAACTGCTGAAAATTCACTCAACCACAAGGGCTTAGCTCAGTCGAACACTTTGTTTATCAAACATAGTCGTTATAATAGCCGCACAATACAGCTACTTCAGGTAATAGCATGCATCAGAATACCAATGTGGACCCACAGGAAATCGCAAAGTTTGAACGTATGGCCGAAACGTGGTGGGATCTCAACGGTGAATTTAAGCCGCTGCATCTATTAAACCCGCTGCGCTTAAATTATATCGATCAAACTGCCGGCGGCATTTTCGGTAAGAAAGTGCTCGACGTTGGTTGCGGCGGCGGGATTTTATCTGAAAGCATGGCCCGTATCGGTGCCGAGGTTGATGGTCTTGACATGGGTGATGAGCCCTTAGAAGTCGCCCGCCTACATGCCCTCGAAACCGGCGTAAGCATTAATTATGTAAAAAATACCGCCGAGACCCATAGCCAAGATCATCAAGCCTATTACGATGTGGTGACCTGTATGGAAATGCTGGAGCATGTGCCCGATCCACAATCGGTGATCAAGGCTTGCTGTGACATGGTTAAACCCGGTGGCTTTGTGTTTTTCTCCACCATTAACCGCAACATTAAATCCTATGTGCACACGATTCTGGGCGCAGAATATTTGCTGAAGATGCTGCCAGTTGGCACCCATGAGCATAAAAAATTCATTAAGCCTTCGGAACTGATTGAGCTTGTGGACAATACCGATCTGATCTGTACCGATGCATTAGGCATCAGCTACAACCCGCTGACGGGCATTTTTAAATACACGCCTAAAGTTGATGTGAATTACATGATCGCAACGCGTAAGGTTGATTAATATGAGTCTGGCACAGATCCAAGGCGTGCTGTTCGATCTCGACGGCACATTAGCCGATACCGCGCCGGATCTGGTGCAGGCCCTTAATTTAAGTCTTCAGGACGTCGGCATCGCCGCGCAGCCGTTAGCGGCCATGCGCTACGCCGCATCCCACGGCAGTTTTGCCTTAGTCGATGCGGCGATCCCCAATGCAGCGGATGATCTTCGTACTCAAGTTCAGCAAGGGCTGCTCGCCCACTATCAGCGCATTAATGGCGATCACTGTGCGCTATTCACAGGCATTGCAGCATTACTCGACTGGCTCGAGTTAACGCAGCTGCCGTTTGGGGTGATCACCAACAAGCCAGCCCGCTTTACCCGTCCCTTATTGCGAAAACTGAATTTACACTTACGTATGCCCGTTATCATCAGTGGCGATTCAACCAAACACCCAAAACCCCACACAGCACCTATGTTGTTAGGGGCTCAGCAACTGAACTGCGCTCCAGAGCACATTTTGTATCTTGGGGATGCCGAGCGGGATTTGTTAGCAGCGAAGGCGGCGGGCATGTTAGGCGGCGTTGCCCTATGGGGTTATCTGGGTGTCAACGACAAGCCATCGCAATGGCCAGCTCACGCACACTTTGCCAGCCCAACTGAGCTACATCAGGCATTAGTCGACGCATTGGCCTAGAAAAACTCGCTAATAAAACGGCTAACAGACGTCACCATGACACTCAAAGATAAACCTTTTGCTAAAGCCAATATGCAGACACACATAAGTGTGTTTGCCTGATTTTTACCTGCGAATAAAATCAGGCGGCGAAAGGTCGGCGGATAAAAGATCGGCACTTGTGCGCGATCGCGATCTAAAGAAAAGATCGCCTAAAAATCCCCCATGAGTGCGACACACTAACCTGAAATTGAGCTTCAAGGTTAGTCGTTACTAACGCGAAAGCTTATCCTCAACTTATCCACAAGATGTCCCCTGAATTCAGACTTGCAAATAGGGTCAAACCTCACTATCTTGTATCCCAGATAATTTAAAACACCATATCTTGTGTATAGGTAGCAATCAGACACACTAGTAGTTCGCCGCTTAATTGACTCGTTTTCAACCAGTCAGCAGTATTTAAGGGACGGTTATTGATTGTTTTACAAGGATACGTACGGTGAATTTGCTCACCTAAATAGATATAAGAACCAAGGCCTATCTCCAAATGAATAGCACTATGACAGTCACAAAACGCTGTGGCGATCGTGAGAATATCGATCTCGAAAAAATACACCGCGTAATTACTTGGGCAGCCAAGGGATTAAAAAACGTTTCTGTTTCTGAAGTTGAACTTCGCTCGCACCTACAGTTTTTCGATGGCATCCCAACCGAAGCTATCCATGAAACCATTATCAAAGCGGCTGCGGATTTAATTTCTCCAGAATCACCGGACTATCAATTCCTCGCCGCCCGTTTAGCGGTGTTTCATTTGCGTAAGAAGGCCTTTGGTCAGTTCGAGCCGCCAGCACTGTATACCCACGTGACTAAGTTAGTTGAGCTTGGCAAGTATGACATGCACATTCTGCAGGATTACAGCAGCGAAGAACTCGACGTGATGGATACCTATATCGACCATTGGCGCGATATGGACTTCTCTTACGCTGCGGTAAAACAGCTTGAAGGCAAATATTTAGTTCAAAACCGTGTGACGCACGAAATCTACGAGAGCGCCCAGTTCCTCTACATTTTGGTCGCGGCCTGTTTGTTTGCCCGTTATCCAAAAGAAACGCGCCTGAAATACGTTAAAGATTTCTATGACGCGGTATCGACCTTTAAGATTTCGCTACCAACGCCAATCATGGCCGGTGTGCGCACGCCAACACGTCAGTTCAGCTCTTGCGTACTGATCGAATGTGGTGACAGCTTAGATTCAATCAACGCGACAGCTTCGTCGATTGTGAAATACGTCAGTCAACGTGCGGGTATCGGTATTAACGCCGGTCGTATTCGCGCCTTAGGTAGCCCAATCCGTGGTGGTGAAGCCTTCCACACAGGTTGTTTACCTTTCTATAAGTATTTCCAAACCGCAGTTAAGTCTTGCTCTCAAGGCGGCGTGCGTGGTGGTGCTGCGACCCTGTTCTACCCTATTTGGCACTTAGAAGTCGAATCTCTGCTGGTATTGAAAAATAACCGCGGCGTAGAAGACAACCGTATCCGTCATTTAGACTACGGTGTGCAGTTGAACAAAGTCATGTATCAACGTCTGATCAAAGGCGAAAACATCAGCCTGTTTAGCCCATCTGACGTACCTGGCTTGTACGATGCTTTCTTTGAAGATCAAAATGAATTCGAACGTTTATATGTGCAATATGAGCAAGACAGCAGCATTCGTAAGAAAACCATAAAGGCTGTTGAGCTGTTTTCACTGATGATGCAAGAGCGCGCCTCAACTGGCCGTATCTACATTCAAAACGTGGATCACTGCAACACTCACAGCCCGTTCGATTCAAAAGTCGCACCGATCAGACAGTCTAACCTGTGTCTTGAAATCGCCCTGCCGACTAAACCATTGAACAACATCGATGATCCAGAAGGTGAAATCGCGCTTTGTACGCTGTCAGCACTTAACTTAGGTTCTATCAAAGAATTATCTGATATTGAGCCATTAGCCGACCTCGCCGTACGTGCACTGGATAACCTGTTGGATTATCAAGATTACCCCATCAAGGCCGCGCAAATTGCCTCGATGAATCGCCGTACCTTAGGTATAGGCGTAATTAACTTCGCTAACTACTTAGCGAAAAATGGCATGAAGTATTCCGATGGCAGCGCGAACGATCTGACCCATAGAACCTTCGAAGCCATTCAGTTTTATTTACTGAAAGCCTCGATGAACTTAGCCAAAGAGCAAGGTGCGTGTCCGTTATTCCACGAGACCACGTACGCTCAAGGTATTTTGCCAATCGATACTTATAAACGTGACCTAGATAAAATTTGTGCCGAACCATTGCACTTAGACTGGGAATCACTGCGTAGCGATATCAAGCAATATGGCCTGCGTAACTCGACGCTGTCGGCATTAATGCCATCAGAAACCTCGTCGCAAATCTCCAATGCGACCAATGGTATCGAACCACCGCGTGGCCTTATCAGCGTGAAATCGAGCAAAGACGGTCAGCTAAAACAAGTGGTACCTGATTTCGATACGCTGAAAGATAGCTATGAATTACTATGGAAAATGCCAAGTAATGATGGTTACCTGCAATTAGTCGGTATTATGCAGAAGTTCGTTGACCAAGCGATTTCAGCTAACACTAACTACGACCCTTCACGTTTTGAAGGCCGTAAAGTACCGATGCAAACCCTGCTGAAAGATTTGCTCAATGCTTACAAGTTAGGTGTGAAAACGCTTTACTACCATAACACTCGCGATGGTGCATCGGATTCACACGATGACATCACCAATTTAGAGAAAGAAGACGACGGTTGCGCCGGCGGCGCGTGTAAAATCTAGTCTTTAACGTTAACGCGGCTCTTACAAATAAAAAGTATAGGGATCCCGATTAAGTGGATCCCTATCCATTGGAAAATAGCACCATGGCCTACTCTACCTTCTGTCAAACACCCAACGATGCCACCCGTGAACCTATGTTTTTAGGTCAATCGGTCAACGTGGCTCGTTACGATCAACAAAAATATGAAGTGTTCGAAAAACTGATAGAAAAGCAGTTATCTTTCTTTTGGCGCCCGGAAGAAGTAGACGTCAGTCGCGATAAGATTGACTACGGTGCATTGCCCGATCATGAAAAACACATCTTTATTTCGAACCTGAAATACCAAACCTTACTCGACTCGATTCAAGGTCGCTCGCCCAATGTGGCCTTTTTGCCACTCGTGTCACTGCCTGAATTAGAAACCTGGATTGAGACCTGGTCTTTCTCTGAGACGATTCACTCGCGCTCATACACCCATATCATTCGCAATATCGTTAACGATCCTTCAGTGATCTTCGACGATATCGTCGTGAACAAAGAAATATTAAGCCGTGCGTCCGATATCGCCGCTTACTACGATCACTTGATCCAACTGACTCAAGTGTTCCATTTACTCGGCGCGGGTACCCATGTTATCGATGGCAAAGAAGTCATAGTCAACACTCGTACCCTGAAAAAAGCCTTGTACCTGTGCATGATGTCAGTCAACGCCCTAGAAGCGATTCGTTTCTATGTTAGCTTTGCCTGCTCATTTGCCTTTGCTGAACGTAAGCTAATGGAAGGTAACGCGAAAATCATTCGCCTTATTGCCCGTGATGAAGCACTGCACTTAAACAGCACTCAGCATATTTTAAGCATAATGCAAGGCGGTAAAGACGATCCAGAAATGGGTGAAATTGCCGCAGAATGCCAACAGGAAGCCTTTGATTTATTCTTCAAGGCCGCAGAGCAAGAAAAAGAATGGGCAAAATACCTGTTCAAAGACGGCTCTATGATAGGTTTGAATGAACAGATCCTCTGCCAATACGTTGAATTCATTACTAACCAACGAATGAAGTCAGTGAACCTGCCGCAACCTTATCCTGAAATAACCAATCCATTACCTTGGATGAAAAACTGGTTAGAAAGCGATGCAGTGCAAGTCGCGCCTCAGGAAGTGGAAGTGTCTTCATACCTTGTCGGGCAAATAGACTCAGCGGTTGATGGCGATGAATTCCTCGACTTCGATCTCTAAGATGCTCAACAGTGACGTTAAAAATGGCATTACAACAGTGACATCGAAAAAACGGCCACAAGACCTGTTTGCGAAGGCGCCGATCGTGCGCCTTCAAGGTCAACCTGTGTTGCTCTTTACAGAGCAACAAGGCACTTTGCTGCAAGCACTTGAAGCCAAAAAAGTCAAAATCTTCTCAGAATGTCGTAACGGTTTCTGCGGTGCCTGCAAAACACGCGTCATCAGCGGAAAAGTCAGCTACTTAAACGAACCCTTAGCCGAACTTAAACATGATGAATGTTTGCCCTGCTGCTGTGTGCCTACCGAAGATTTAGAGCTCGACTTGTCACCTGAAGGTGCTGCCGTAGTCACCTATGCGTGTCAACCTCGTCAGAGCAAACCCAGTTTGGCTAAGTCAAAGCAAACACAGCATGAAGCAAGCACCACGCGCACGTTAAAACAAGAAGTGTTTGAAGACTAACAGCGCCAGGAATTAGACTTCTCTATAAGCTGCTTTAAATAATCCACTCTAAATAAACAACTTTCACTTTTTCTTTAAGCGGCGTTAAAACAAGCATTAGCTGTTAAACACAAAGTCCCTTTCAATACTGCCTTAATCAATTCGCGCCAATTAGCGACCAAACGTATTAAACCCCACTCTTCTTCCTTCTCTCTATTTTCAATGCATTCCCGCGGAAAACCAAAAAGCCTGAACTCAGGTTCAGGCTTTCAGGATCCAAAATGTAAAACTTAACGCTTAAAGCAGACGGCGTATCGAGTTTCTATAAGCGCATTGCCAGCTCAGCGCCTTGGCGGATGGCACGCTTAGCATCAAGCTCTGCCGCGACATCCACGCCGCCAATCAGATGCACAGGCAAGCCCGTCGCTTTCATCTCATCCACTAAGGTGCGATTCGATTCTTGTCCAGCGCAAAGCACAACATTATCAACGGCCAGCACTTCAGCGGTCTCGCCCACGCGAATATGCAGTCCCGCATCATCAAACTTATCGTAACTCACGCCCGTTTTCATCTTCACATCATGTTGCTTAAGCACAAGACGGTGGATCCAGCCGGTGGTTTTACCTAAGCCTTTGCCCATCTTCGACGTTTTACGTTGCAGTAAAAACACCTTACGATGGTCAGTATTGTCGGATTGAGGTTCAGTTAGGCCGCCCGCATGCTGGTAAGTTTTATCTATGCCCCACTGTTGTAGCCATTTATCAGCGTTCAGCGTGCTAGATTGGCGCTCACATAAGTAATGCGCCATATCAAATCCGATACCGCCAGCACCAATCAAGGCCACGGTATTACCGACTGTCACTTCACCCGAGAGCACTTTTTGATAATCGACCACGCGTGGGTCGTCAAAGCCGGGTAAGACTAAATCACGCGGCACAACGCCTGACGCTATCACCACTTCATCAAACTTTTCGGTTGCCAACACGCTGGCATCGAGGCGAGTGTTTAATCTCAGCTCCACCTTATGCAACTTAATTTGGTTGATGAAATAACGGATAGTTTCGTTAAACTCTTCTTTTCCGGGGATTTTACGGGCGAGATTAAACTGACCACCTACCTCGGATTTCGCTTCAAACAAGACAACGTGATGGCCACGCATGGCGGCATAGACAGAGAACGCCATGCCCGCAGGACCTGCGCCCATCACCGCAATACGCTTTTTATTTGCTGTGGGTAAGAAGTTGATTTCAGTCTCATAACAGGCACGAGGATTCACTAAGCAGGTCGCGCGCTTAAGTGCAAAAGTATGGTCAAGACACGCTTGGTTACAGCCAATGCAAGTGTTGATAAGCTCTGGCGTGTTCGCTGCGGCTTTATTCACAAACTCAGGATCAGCAAGGAAAGGCCTTGCCATCGACACCATGTCAGCTTGACCAGAGGCAATGATCTGCTCGCCAATCTCAGGGGTGTTAATGCGGTTAGTGGCAATTAAGGGCACAGAAACTGATTGTTTGAGCTTTTCAGTCACCCACGCAAAGGCTCCGCGGGGCACACTTGTCGCAATGGTCGGTACACGCGCTTCATGCCAACCAATGCCGGTATTCAAAATGGACACGCCAGCTTGCTCTAACCACTGGGCGAGCTGCACCACTTCATCCCAAGTCGAGCCGTTATCCACTAGATCGAGCATAGATAAACGGAAGATAATGATGAAGTCTTTTCCGACCTTTGCCCGTATCGCGTTAACAATCTCAATTGGGAATTGCGCGCGCTTTTCAAACGCGCCGCCCCATTCATCGGTGCGGGTGTTGGTGCGCTCACTGACAAACTGATTGATCAAATAGCCTTCAGAGCCCATGACCTCGACGCCATCGTAACCAGCTTTCTTGGCGAGTGCGGCTGAGCTGGCGTAATCCTTAATAGTCGAGCGCACTTGGCGACTAGACATAGCAGACGGCGTAAAAGGTGTAATAGGTGATTTAATCTTGCTCGGTGCTTGGGAAAAAGGATGATAACCGTAGCGGCCCGCATGCAAAATTTGCATACAGATCTTACCGCCAGCCTCATGCACAGCCTGCGTGACCACGCGATGCTTACCGACTTGCCAAGGAAAACTCAGCTGACAGGCATGGGGCGTAAGGCGGCCACGAAGATTAGGGGAAATACCACCCGTCACAATCAAACCCAAACCGCCCAGAGCGCGTTCTTTGTAGAACGCTGCCAGTTTCTCAAATCCGCCCTTTTCTTCTTCCAAACCTGTGTGCATTGAGCCCATAAGCACGCGGTTTTTGAGCTGGGTAAATCCCAGATCTAAGGGTTCTAATAAATGGGGAAACGACATTCAAACATCCTTTTAAAACAAGTGATTTAAATCAGCATACCTTGAGTCAAATCTAAGCTCAACCGTTGGATCGAGGCCATCAGTCAAAATCCTTTACAATTGTGTTTAGCCTGTAGCGCCATTTTCAGTTAGCATTGGCAGATTGGACTTATAAAGGAGTGGCAGATGTCCGCTAACCCATCGTTTTTCAAGAGAATATGTTTGTTTATTTGGCACACCCTCAACGGGACGCGTAAACTGATCCTCAATCTGATCTTTTTTGGCATCTTAGCCGCCATTATCATCTCCATTGGCAGCAGCGAAGATATCCAAGTAGAAGACAACTCGGCGCTGGTGCTTAATCTGGCCGGCTCGATTGTCGATCAGAAACAACAGGTTGATCCCTTAGAAGCCGCATTCAAGCAAGGCCAAAATGCCAACGCCGATGGGGAAATCCTGCTAGCCGATGTGCTGTATGTGATTGACAATGCCGCGCAAGATCAAAGGATTAGTACCCTAGTACTTGATCTAGCCGATTTGAAACGTGCCGGGATCAGCAAGCTGCAATCTATCGGTGATGCACTTAACCGCTTTAAAGAAAGCGGCAAAAAAGTGGTCGCCATCGGCAATTACTACGAGCAGAATCAATATTTTCTCGCCAGTTTTGCCGATACCATTTACCTTAATCCCCAAGGCGGCGTGTCGCTTGATGGCCTGAGTATGTACAACCAGTACTTCAAATCGGCCTTAGATAAACTCAAAGTTAAAGCGCATATTTTCCGCGTAGGGACTTTTAAATCTGCGGTTGAACCCTACATGCGTGACGATATGTCCGACGCCGCTCGCGAAGCTAGCAGTGCGCTTTTAGCGGATGTATGGCAAAGCTACACCCAGACTGTCGCAGGCAATCGCAATATTGAGCCTAACTCACTGGTACCCGATGCAACCACTTATTTGGCCGAGCTCGATAAAGCCAATGGTGACTCTGCGGCAATGGCCATCAACATGAAATGGGTTGATAGCTTAGCGACCACGGAAGATTTTCGTCAAACCATGCTAGAGACCGTGGGCAAAGCCAGCAGTGGTGACAGTTTCAAGCAAGTGAGTTTTTATGATTATTTAACCTTAGTGACGCCATTGCCAAGCTTTGTTGAGCAAGACAGTGTCGGCATTATTGTCGCAAGCGGTACGATTCTGAACGGCACTCAACCTGCGGGCCAAATTGGCGGCGAAAGCACTGCCGAGCTGCTACGTAAGGCCCGTTTTGATAAACACGTTAAAGCCTTAGTGCTGCGCGTCGATAGCCCTGGCGGTAGCGCCTTTGCCTCGGAGCAAATTCGTCAAGAATTACTGGCACTTAAAGCAGCGGGCAAACCTGTTGTCGTCAGTATGGGCAGTTTAGCCGCATCGGGCGGTTACTGGATTTCGGCCAGTGCCGACTACATCTTCGCAACGCCTACCACGCTTACGGGCTCGATTGGGATCTTCGGCATGATCACCACCTTCGAAGATTCTCTGGCCAGTATAGGCGTGCATACCGATGGCGTATCGACGTCGGAATGGGCGGGATTGTCTGTGACGCGCACGCTGTCACCGCAAGTTGAAGCGATTATCCAACGTCATATTGAACGTGGCTATTTAGACTTTATCTCGCTGGTCGCCAAAGAACGCAAAATGACCATAGAACAAGTCGATAAGATTGCCCAAGGCCGTGTTTGGAGTGGTAAAAAAGCCCTTGAGCTTGGCTTAGTCGATGAACTAGGTGATTTAGATGAGGCGATAGCTAAAGCCGCTAAACTCGCGGATATGACGCTATTTGACACCCGCGTTATCGAACAAGAGCTGACACCCGAGCAACGCTTTATGCAACAGATGTTTGCCTCAGTATCGAGCTACCTGCCCGCCTCACTGAGCCAATCATCGATGTTAGAGCAAATGCTGCAGCAATGGACCAGCAGCTTGAAAACGTTAACCTCTTTTGATGATCCAAATAACGTCTACATCTACTGCGATACTTGCAACATGATGAACTAAATCTGCCGGCGTCTAGGTTGCTACTCACAGCTTCAAGACGATGACAAAGACAAAGCCCGGATCTCCGGGCTTTTTTATTGGGTTTATGTCAGTTAAATCGTATAATTCGGCCACTTGAAGCTAAGAAAACGACAAGAATGACTAAACGATCCATTTATGTTGCCTATACAGGCGGCACCATCGGTATGCAAAAGACCGATAACGGCTTCGTCCCTGTGGCGGGATTCCTAACTCAGTGCGTGCAATCTATGCCTGAGTTTTACCATGAAGAAATGCCGACATTCGTGATCCACGAATACTGCCCGCTTATCGACTCTTCCAATATGGCACCGACCGATTGGCAGATGATCGCCGACGATATACAAGCTAATTACGATAAATACGATGGCTTTGTGATCCTCCATGGCACTGACACCATGGCGTACACGGCTTCGGCGCTGTCGTTTATGCTGCAAGGCTTGTCAAAACCTGTGATAGTGACAGGTTCGCAAATACCCCTCGCCCAGCTGCGCTCAGACGGTCAAACCAATTTATTAAACTCACTCTATATTGCGGCGAATTATCCGGTCGCAGAAGTGTGTCTATTCTTCAACAACAAACTCTTTCGAGGTAATCGCTCGACTAAGGCCCATGCCGACGGTTTCGATGCTTTTGCTTCGCCTAACTTCCCGCTACTGCTTGAAGCTGGGATCAAAATCAATCTGCGCGCAGGCAAGATCACCGTTGCCAACGATACCCCATTGGAAGTGGCGCATATCAGTCCACAACCTGTGGGTGTGGTGACCTTGTATCCAGGGATCTCGACACAGATTTTTGAGAACATTCTGCAGCAGCCAGTTAAAGCCCTCATACTGCTAACATTTGGTGTGGGTAACGCGCCGCAAGATGCTGCCTTACTCAAAACCTTAAGGCAAGCGGATGAGCGTGGCATAGTGCTGGTGAATCTTACCCAATGTTTCCAAGGTAAGGTGAATATGGGCGGCTACGCCACGGGCAATGCACTCGCTAAAGCGGGCGTGATCAGTGGCGCCGATATGACCATAGAAGCGGCCTTGGCAAAACTACATTATTTACTATCGAAAAATTTGCAGCCAGCGGATATAAAAGCGGCCATGTTACAAAACTTGGTCGGTGAATTGAGCATAGATTAAAGATATTGCTTTTTAATCTGTTCGTAGTACTCAATCACTAGCAACAAAAAAGCCCATATAAAATGGGCTTTTTTATTTAAACTCAGATTAAACGACGTCAAATGAGTGCTTGTGTCGGTGCTTTTACAGAGGGCTATTTTTACATTGAAGTTATTTGATACTAAATCAACATTAACGTCACACTAACAGCTAGTCCTAGATCCACGCCTAACATCTTAGCAAACTCAAACCACCTTGAAGTCAGTGAGTAATTTATAAATCCTGCACTTTAAACTCAGCAATCGGCTCACCGCGGAATTGCTTTTTCAGCTCGGCTTTAGACAATTCATTGATTTTACCGTCAGGCGCAATAGTGAAATGCTCAGTTTGCTCAAGCTTGCGAGCTTGATACAACATCACGACCTGCAGGGTCGATTCACGCTGCGCTTCACTTAACACAGTGCCATCTTCCCACTTACCCAGCTCTGCTGCACTACGAAGCCTTTCATAGACTTCAATGGGCATTTGATCGATCACTTGATTAATATCTGTCATACACTTTTCCGCTTATGTAACACGATTCTGACTCGTGTGATGAGATAACCCACAAAACCAAACACAAAGCATATTCCAGCAATATTCGCCCGCATACCTTCGGCAGGTTCACCACCCCAAAACCAAATCACCACACCAGCAATAAACAAGGTCATAGCAACAAAACTCTGATTCATTAAGCTGCTGGACTTTTGAATATGACTAATGCGCGATAAAGACTCATTGTTACCATTGGTGCTCGCTTGACAATGGGGACATGAAGGCGCCTTACTCGACATCCGCTTGCGACACACTGGACATTCAATTAATGCCATATCAGCCTCGCCCTAACGTAATTTATCAACAACGGCGAGCATGGCGATAAGCGATGCTTCACCTAAATAAATACTGCGCTCTGGCGACCAACCCACAAAAGGATCGGCCAGATTGTTATTGTCTTTAAAAGGCATTTCGAGGGTATTGGATAAACACTCGAAGGTCTGAGCGACCCAATTAGACGCAACCGTTAGATTCGCTTGGCCAGGCTCGTCTTTGTCATAGCCAAACTGAGTTTGGAAATCGGCACTGGCTAAGGTTAATGCTTGACTGAAGTCCGCTTGCAGCTGCGCCAGCTTATCATTGTAGGCAGGCACGCCCTCACAACCTGCGAGAAACACATAAGGTAAACCTTCATCACCATGGACATCATAGAACAAGTCGACACCAGTTTGCTGCATCTTGTTGACGACGTGGTACACCTCTGGACTCTTTTCTAAACTCGGCGTTTGCCACTCGCGGTTAAGATTGATCCCAATCGCATTGGTGCGCAGATGGCCTCTGACACTGCCATCGGGATTCATGTTCGGCACTATATAGAAATTGGCTTTGTCGAGCAGCGCTTTCGCTGTTGGACAATCATTATCGAGTAAACGATTCACTAGACCTTCGACTAACCATTCAGCCATGGTTTCGCCCGGATGTTGTCTGGCGGTGATCCAAATATTGCGTTTAGAAGGATCGCCATTCCCTACTTTCATCAGGGTAATATCGCGGCCATCTAAGGTCAGGCCCAAATGCTCTAAATTGACATCTGGGTGTAACTGGGCGCTGCTGAGTAAATCTAAGTGACGCTCATAGCTGTATGGCGCAAAGTAAGCGATTTGAATCGCATCGCAATCCAGCTCTAAGCTAATGCTCAGTTTGCTGTCTTTATACTGTGTAGGAATACGGAACCAATGCTGACGGTCGTAACTGGCTACTGCTTGATAGTCTTCCCATCCCTTGGTATAGGAAGCCGTCCCCGCGTTGATGATATTTAAGGTGTAATGGTTACCCACCTCACCTTCGAATCGAAAATTGAACCATTGATAAAACTCGCCGCCCGCATCGGGACGAATAGCAAGTTGAATATCGTCTTTATTATCAAGATTGACGACTTGGATATTTCCGCCATCAAAGTTGGCACTGATCCGCATAATGATTCCTAATAGGTTGTTAAAACTAAGGGCTGTTAATGGCACGCGACTGATAGCACGCGGCATATTTTATTATATGGCCGATAGGATAAACCAAAACATCCCAAGGGGAAAACGAAAGCCAGTAAATTCAGTCAAGGCAGTTGCAGTCGACCTTTTATTGACCAAGTTTCACGCCAAACATCCGTCAAACTTAGCCGTTAACGAGGTAGTAAACGATGGTGTTAAGCCATAAAACTATAACCTTGGCCTCGCACTGTATTGATTAAGTTACGCGGCAAGCTGATGTTGGCTAATTTACGGCGAGTGTTACTAATGTGCATATCAAGATTGCGGTCAAATCGGCCCAGATCTTTTTGTAATACTGAGCGCTGCAACTCTTGTTTCGTGATGACTTGACCTTTTCTTTCAAACAGATATTTAAATAATTTAAATTCGGTTTGAGTCAAATCTACATACCGTGTGCCAATGGTGATCCTATAACTCATATCATCAAAGTTAATCACTTTCGCCGCCACAGTCGCTATTTGCGGCGATTGAGATTGACGAGAACAAAGACGCCGCTCTAAAGCACGTAAGCGAACAAATAGCTCTTTGATGCTAAATGGTTTACTCAAAAAATCATCGGCCCCCAATTCATAACCTGTGATGCGATCGTCTTCATTATCCCGTGCTGATATCATCAATACCGGCGTTGAGCATTCCCGCGCTTTTAACAGCTCAAAACCATTCATTTGTGGCATGACTAAATCAAGCACTATGATGTCAGGTGCAAAGCTTTCAATGCATGCCAAACCATCAAAACCATTTACTGCACATGCAACTTCATGCCCTTGTGTGCCCAAGGCATCGGCCAACCACACACTAAACAAGGGATCATCATCGACTAAGAGTATTTTACTCATCCTTAAAACCCAAACGAGAATCTATATCATTTATATTACCATGCGAATCGAGATGACTCTAGACCTATTACATTCGTTAAGAAGTGTGATGTTGAAAACTGTGAACAAAATACGAAATTTAGGGAAAATTAAACGAAAATTGGCTATTTAAAAGTGATGAGTTAAATGATGGTTAACCACTCAAAAATCTGTGTCTGGTTCCATTTCGCAATAAAAAAGCGCCCTAAGGCGCTTTTTAAACACTAAGAGTATTAACTTAGCTTAGAACTTAACCGTTACACCACCGTAAATAGTACGGCCAATGGTGTCGTACACTTCAGGAACTGTACCTGCATCACTACCGTTAGTAACGTATAGAGGCTTCTCGTCAGTAAAGTTCTTAACACCTAAGCTAACTGTGGTGCTGTCATTTACGTGATAAGTCCCTGAAATATTGTGATACAGAATAGAATCAACACCTCTTACCGCAGCAAATGGTTCATCATTCACATCATAGTCAGTGTAATTATCATTCATAGAACGGATATAGCGGTTGAAGTACATTACACTCCAATCATCTTGACCCGCAGAAATGCTGAAGTTGTTACGAACACGAGAGTAAGCACCGAAGTTCCCATCGATAGTGCCAGTATAGTTTTCACCATCTTGCTCATAATTGATGAGATATGTGGTGTCATTGCTGACTTTCCAGTCTAACCCAAACAATGCAAAGCTATAAGCTAAGTTGAAATCAATACCACTAGTATCCTGTGATCCAACGTTTGTTAATGCGCTCGTTAAATTAAACAAATCACCATCGGCAGTAATATTGAATGTGCTACATGCTTCAGCATCACCTTTATGACAAGCATCTAAACCGACTTGAACATCTGCACGAGCAATAGCATCAGTTACTTTGAAACGCCAGTAGTCTAAAGTCAGAGACATGCCATCGATATAGCTTGGTGAGTAAACTAAACCAGCAGTATATGATTCAGATTCTTCAGGTTTTAGATCTTTATCTGATGTGCGGTTAACTAGAATCTGTCCTGTTTGTTCATTCAGAGGTAACCAAGGGTTAGTTAAATAATCAAAGGAACCTGAATTACCACCATATAATTCAGCAACACTTGGCGCACGGAAGCCTGTAGCAGCAACGGTACGCAACATAAGTTCATCAGATGCTACATAAGTCAAACCAATTTTCCACGTTGTAGCTTTACCAAATGTTGAGTAATCATCTAAACGCAGTGCAAATTCACCGGTTAATTTCTCGGTAAAAGGCACACTCACTTCTTGGAAGATAGAGATAACGTTATAGTTACCACTTGTTGGATCTTGCTGAGCAGCAGTACTATCACCAGCGACAACTACTGGATCAGGATTAAAAAAACCACTCTCACGGCGGTATTCAGCGCCGATTGCAAAACCCACTGCGCCTGCACTTAAATCGAAAAGTTCACCATTCAAACCTGCAGACAAAGTTTGTTGTTCATTGCCGCCAGTTGATTTCTCGTCATAAGAAACGTCCTTCATCTCATTCGTCAGTGGAGAACCTTCAAACCACGCATATGGGTCTGCATAAATAGAAGCAGCCATTAATGTTGCGTTAATTGAGTTATCAACACCAGTTTTAGCCTCGTTCTTACCAAATGTGTAGTCCACATTCCAGTTCATACCAGTATGAACATCCAAAGAACCCGCTAATCCACCAGATAAACGCCAAGTATCAGTATCTTGGCTGTAAACACGAGGTCCAACATCATTCATACGTCTGTTATATTGCACTTGTCCGCGAGCGTCAGCTTTAATCCCTGCATCAACCATGCTTTGGTCAAGATTAAGGCAACCAGCAGTTGGATCTGTCACTCTTGGGTCGCCACAAACATTTAATTTGATTTGCGCAGGCTGTGCCGCAAGCTGTTGGTTTGAACGACGATTGGTATAGATAGCATCCGCGGTTAGTACCACATCATTACCTAACTCTTGTGTCATATTTGCAAATAAGCTACGGCGTTCGCTTGGCGTTTGGAAGTAAACGTCATTCGAATAATCATAACCTGTGGCTCTGTTAACCCAATTACCATTTGCATCAATAACCTTCTGGTTTAATGCACCAGTTGGAATAATTGAACTCGTATTATCGAGTGGGTCATACCAATCTCGATCACCTTGGATAACACCACGACGGTCAGCATAAGCAGCACCAAAGGTGTAGTTACCACCCTCTGTGTTGAAACCATATAATGTACTTACATCACCACTCTCACCGTCACCTTTATCAGTGCCACTGCCGTTAAAATCGAGCTGAAAACCTTCAAAGTCTTTCTTAGTGATAATGTTCACAACACCGGCAATGGCATCTGAACCATAAACCGCTGAAGCGCCATCTTTCAGAATTTCAACACGTGCGATCATAGCCACAGGGATTGAGTTCAAATCCACTGCACTATCAGCACCAGAACCTGAGTTCACCATACGGCGACCGTTCAGTAATACAAGCGTGCGCTGTGACCCCATGCCACGTAAATCAACTTGCGCGACGCCATCTGCACCGTTGTTAGTGCTTGAACCCACGGCTGCACCCGCCATAGATGTTTGTACTTGTAGCATTTGGTCAACAGAAGTAAAACCTTCCGCTTTAATCGCAGCAGCATCAATAACGGTCACAGGAGAAGCTGTTTCCATATCTTGGCGCTGAATGCGTGAACCCGTGACTTCAATACGTTCAACTTTTGCTTTTTCTTCCGCTGCAAATGCGCTTGACGTTACAAATGCACCAGAAGTGATAGATGCAACGATAGCTAAGTTAATAGCCGACGCTACTTTGGTTCTTTTGATCATGTATGAATGCTCCCTAGATCTTACTATTATTTTTATGCTTACAGCTTGTACAACTATTGATGTACTAGTGTTGCACTCGATACTGAGGATTCACTTTAACTCCGTCAACACTCAAAATATTAACCAATTAAAAATTAGTGTTAATAAATATGAGTTAACTTGTTTTATTTGATGGTTTTTATTTTCGATAAAACTTAAGTGGTATAATTTATCAGAAGTTAAGTCTTAATGATGACAATTAATAAGTGATTAGCACTGTTAATGAGTTACTTTTATGAAACATTCTTAGCGTGCAAAAGTGTGATAGAGATCACACTTAACATGTGCAACGAGAGCTTTTGGTTGGAATGAAACACTGATTAACCACCACTTAAACTGCATAAAAAAGGTTGTAAGTAACTAGTGAAAAGCCAGAATAATTAAGATAATCTCACTAAATCAGCATGTAACAACAGATACAATCAGCATCAATTGTGTTATTTATGCATAGTGAGTAAGGTCGCCAATAAAATTCCAACAATAACGTTACAAATTATTCAGCACGCTAAACCTAGCGAAGAGTAACTGTAGCGACTATTATTTTGAGGATTTAATGGCCTAAATCAAATTTGTTAAATTAAGTTAATCTCAGAGAAAAAAATCAATCTAAATAGTGAAAAACTCAGGATTACGCTCAATAAATACACTATATAGATATATTTGTTAATAAATATAGGCGAACACTAATTGGCTATAAATATATAGATTTCTATATAAAAGCTATTAACAATATCTAAATAGTGAGCTATAAAAGCCGTTAAACTTTTGAGTGTTGATACAACTTAATAATGAGGTGTGAGTAGCTATCAACTCATAAAAGCCCCTACATTTAACGCCAGATTAAACATCATTCGATTTGCTAAAGTGCGCTTTTACTTCACCCAAATTGTACGCAAAGGTAAATTTCACCCATAAAAAAGCGACCACTTAGGTCGCCTTTCATTATCGGTATTATCAAGCAGATGGCTATTCGGGTTTGATCAACTCAAAATGCTGGTATGCCCGTGCGGTTGCAATTCGGCCGCGGGGCGTACGTTGGATAAACCCTTGTTGGATCAAGAAAGGTTCTAACACATCTTCGATGGTTTCACGTTCTTCACCTATGGCCGCGGCTAAGTTATCCAGCCCAACGGGTCCGCCCATAAACTTGTCGATAATAGCCAGTAATAGCTTGCGGTCCATATAATCGAAACCTTCACTATCCACATCTAATAAGTCTAAAGCGTGTTCGGCCACAAACTTGGTGACTGCGCCATCATGCTTCACCTGCGCGTAATCCCGCACGCGGCGCAGCAATCGGTTGGCTATTCGCGGTGTGCCGCGTGAACGGCGCGCAATTTCAAATGCACCTTCGGCATCAATATCCAGTTCCATTACCTGCGCCGAACGCGTGACTATGGTGCTTAAATCTTTGATGTTATAGAACTCAAGCCGCAACGGGATCCCAAAACGCGCCCGCAGTGGTGAGGTTAACGCCCCTGCCCGTGTTGTAGCACCCACTAGAGTGAACGGCGGTAAATCAAGCTTGATAGAACGCGCCGCAGGTCCTTCACCTATCATGATATCCAGCTGATAATCTTCCATAGCAGGATACAAAATCTCTTCTACCACAGGGCTTAATCTGTGGATTTCATCGATGAATAACACATCACCGGATTCAAGATTGGTCAGAAGCGCGGCGAGATCCCCCGCTTTTTCAAGCACAGGGCCCGAGGTGGACTTAATGTTCACTCCCATCTCGTTTGCCACAATCATAGCCAAGGTGGTTTTACCCAATCCTGGCGGGCCGTAGATCAACATATGGTCTAAGGCTTCATTACGATTCTTCGCCGCTTGAATAAACACCTTAAGCTGCGCCCGCGTGTCATCTTGGCCCGTGTATTCATCGAGCATTTTAGGGCGCATTGCCCTGTCGATGGATTCATCTTGAGCTTGGATCTGCGGCTGGATGAGTCTGTCTGCCTCAATCATTGTTCTTCCTTCTCGCAGCTTTCATCTTAATTATCATCATTATTCAATTAAAGCATCGACTTAAGGGCAGCTTTGATCAGTGTCTCTGAATCCATGCCCTCTTTGTAGGCTGCAGAAACTGATTTACTCGCCTGCGGCGGTTTATAACCCAGCGAAATCAAAGCTGAAATGGCATCTTCTTCGGCGCTATTAACTGTCGGCGCGAGTGAGTAATTAGATTGCAGTACGAACTCGCGCTCTGAACCTGCGGAGGCTTCCATCAAGCTCTTGAGCTTATCGCGCATTTCTACCAGTAACCGCTCGGCGGTTTTCTTGCCAACACCCGGTAATTTCACTAAGGTCACTATGTCATCACGCTCAACACAACCGACAAACTCACCTGCAGTCATACCAGATAAAATGGTCAGTGCAAGCTTGGGACCTACACCATTGGTCTTGATCAGTAAGCGAAATAACGCCCTTTCCTGCTTAGTGATAAAACCATAGAGAAGCTGTGCATCTTCACGTACCACAAAGTGGGTGTAGACCATAGTTTCATGATTAACTTCAGGCAGCTCATAAAAGCTAGTAAGCGGCATCTGCAACTCGTAACCCACACCATTAACATCGATCAAAATTTCTGGTGCTTGTTTCTCAACGAGCACGCCCCGTAAACGACCTATCATCTGTACCGTCCGTATGTTCTTGCCGTTGCCCGGCCACTCAATGCAATTAAACTCTGGCTAGTGTGATAATGACACACAGCAACACCGAGTGCATCTGCGGCGTCAGCTTGTGGGGCTGCGGGTAATTTAAGTAGTTGTTGGATCATGTGCTGTACTTGGGCTTTCTGTGCTCGCCCCGTACCAACGACTGCACTTTTAATTTGAGTCGCACTGTATTCCGCCACAGGTAGATTGGCGACCGTGGCGGCGACAATGGCCGCGCCGCGTGCTTGGCCTAACTTGAGCGCAGAATCGGCATTTTTTGCCATAAACACCCGTTCAATCGCAAATTCGTCCGGTTGATACTGACGAATAATTTCAGTGATCCCATCAAAAATTTGCTTGAGCCTACCAGGAAGCTCTTCAGACGAAGTGCGAATACAGCCACTGCCGAGGTAAATCTGATGCCGTCCCTGACATTGGATCACCCCGTAGCCTGTGATCCGTGAACCTGGGTCAACACCTAAAATAATTGCCATTTAATGCCTTATATGGGATCTGAATGTTCGTCTCAGTTCCTGGATTAGCGAGTGTTCTAGGTTAGCGTGTGCGAGCTGAAATTGGTCAAGATTGACGCCCAAATCCAGCTCACAGTCAATCTAACCTAGGCTTGCCATCACGTCATCGGAGATTTCCGCATTATGATACACTTCTTGCACATCGTCATGATCTTCAAGGGTATCGATAAGGCGCATAAATTTTTCGGCGGTGTCTAGATCAAGCTCAGCTTTCGTCGAGGCTATCATAGCGATTTCAGCGTTATCTGCCACAAAACTCGCTTTATCGAGCGCATCTTTCACAATATAGAAATCAACGGGATCGGTGAAGACGTCCATCGCGCCATCATCATAGCTGACGATATCTTCCGCACCCGCTTCAAGCGCCGCTTCCATCAATGCATCTTCATCGGTTCCCGGCGCATAGGATAACACCCCACGCTTAGTGAACAGATAAGAAACCGACCCATCCGTGCCTAAGTTACCGCCCGATTTACTAAATGCATTGCGCACACCGCTCACAGTCCGATTACGATTGTCCGTCATGGTTTCGACCATCACAGCGGTGCCGCCTGGGCCATAACCTTCATAGAGAATGGTTTCGAGTTGCTGACCTTCCAACTCACCGGCGCCGCGTTTAATCGCGCGCTCAACCGTATCGCGGGTCATATTGCCGCCAAGTGCTTTATCAATGGCGACACGTAATCGTGGATTTGAATCGGGATCTGAACCGCCTTCACGGGCTGCGACGGTTAATTCGCGAATGAATTTAGTAAAGAGTTTACCGCGTTTAGCATCTTGAGCCGCTTTACGGTGCTTAATGTTGGCCCATTTACTGTGACCTGCCATGGGAAGTCTCCTTAACTGAGGTGTCATCGCATAGCTTATCAAGAGCCGAGGTGTAATGGATTGAATAACGGCTATTTAGAATTGAACTAACAGATATTGATAAGCAAAGAAATGACGGTTCACTAAAACAGACCGAGGCTTGCGCCTCGGTCTTCGGTACGACTAAAAATAACTGATAAGGACTAATGCTAATAGACTAACGCCAATCGACTAATGCCAATCGCCTTTCACAAAACGAGTTACACAACGTCGACTTGAATAAGGTCGATTTGCATAAGATCAATTTACAAAAGTCCTTCTTACGAAAGATCAGTCTTCCGTTTTAACGGCTTTCTCAACCACGGCAATGCCAAGTTCAGCTAACTGCTGTGGATTAGCAAATCCAGGTGCGTTAGTCAGCGGGCAAGCGGCAGTAGTCGTTTTCGGAAACGCCATCACATCGCGTATTGAGCTTGCGCCCGTCATCAGCATGATGATGCGGTCTAAACCAAACGCTAAACCTGCATGTGGCGGAGTACCGTAACGCAGCGCTTCTAACAGGAAGCCGAACTTCTCTTTAGCTTCTTCGTCGGTAATACCCAGAATACGGAATACCGCAGACTGCATTTCTTGGTTGTGGATACGCACTGAACCACCGCCTAATTCGCAGCCGTTTAATACCATATCGTAAGCATCAGAAACGCGATTGGCTGGGTTAGCTTCAAGTTCTGCTGCGGTTACGCCACGCGGTGCGGTAAATGGATGGTGAACCGCGTGGAAGCTGCCGTTGATCTTCTCAAACATCGGGAAGTCAACCACCCACAGTGGACGCCATTGACCTTCAAGTAAATCAAAGTCTTCGCCCGCTTTAAGACGCAGTGCGCCCATGGATTCGGCAACCACAGTCGCTTGATCAGCACCAAACAGGATAATGTCGCCAGTTTGTGCGCCAGTGCGGCTCACGATTTCATTGACTATGCTTTCGTTTAAGAATTTCAGCACAGGTGATTGAATGCCTTCTAAGCCAAGGCTTAGGTCATTAATCTTCATCCACGCTAAGCCTTTAGCGCCATATATGCTAACAAACTTAGTGTAATCATCGATTTGCTTACGAGACAGTGCAGCGCCGCCTGGAATACGCAGTGCGGCAACACGACCTTCTTCATCGTTAGCAGGGCCTGAGAATACCGCAAATTCCACTTCTTTGAGTAAATCGGCAATGTCCACCAGCTCTAAAGGGTTACGTAAATCGGGCTTATCGGAACCGAAACGACGCATCGCTTCGTTGTAGGTCATGCGTGGGAACTCGCCCAGATCGACGTTCAGCATTTCAAGGAACAGACCGCGCATCATCTCTTCGGTTTTCGCCATCACTTGCTCAGAGCTCATGAAAGACGTTTCGATATCGATTTGGGTAAATTCTGGCTGACGGTCGGCACGTAAATCTTCATCACGGAAGCATTTTACGATTTGATAGTAACGATCAAAGCCTGACATCATCAGCAACTGTTTAAACAGCTGTGGCGATTGTGGCAAGGCAAAGAACTGACCTTTATAAGTACGGCTTGGTACTAAATAATCGCGGGCACCTTCTGGGGTTGCCTTAGTCAGGATCGGTGTTTCTATGTCTAAGAAACCGTTTGAGTCGAGGAAACGACGCACAGAACTGGTCACTTTAGCGCGGAAAATTAATCGCTGCGCCATTTCTGGACGACGTAAATCTAAGTAACGATATTTAAGACGTTGCTCTTCGCTGTTGTTCTGGTAGTTATCCATGCTCAATGGCAGTGGATCGGCAGCGTTGATTATAGTCAAGGCTTGGCCTAAGACTTCAATTTCACCCGTCTTCATTTGACCATTGACTTGGCTGTCAGGACGGGCGCGAACTAGGCCTTTAACCTGAACGCAAAATTCGGCGCGCAGCGTGCTGGCGACATTGAACACCTCAGGTAAGTCTGGATCATAGACCACTTGGATCAGACCTTCTCTGTCTCTTAAATCTAAAAAGACAACGCCACCCAAATCACGGCTACGATTAACCCAACCTACCAAGGTAACTTCTTGCCCAACGTGAGACTTATTGACGTCTCCACAATAATGACTGCGCATCTAACTCTATCCTTTATCCGGAAACCGGTGCTTTGGAAATAATCAAAACGAGATAAAAGCGGCATTATAGTAAAATAATGCCGATTACCAAAGTACTTCACACTTAGGCGGTGAAGTATCAAACAGTTTTACGCCCTTGACTAGAGGCGAACGCACTATCTGAGCATGAGCGTTCAAAAAAACATCAAGCTGAGCGATAACAACGCCCGCCGCAACTTTTTGCTTGGTACATCAGTTGATCGGCTTTTTTCAATAAGCCTATCGCGGTATCACCATCGCGGGGGTAAATCACCACACCCATACTGACCGCTATGCTGACACTGACGCCTTGAATAAGCAAAGGGCTCGACAGTGCCTGTAGAATATTATCAGCAACTTGGGTTGCAGCATCGAGATCTTGCACACGATTTAGCAGGATAACAAACTCATCGCCGCCAAATCGCGCCACGGTATCTGAGCCACGGATAACTTTGGTTAACTTTTGGGCGACCTGTACCAGCAATTCATCGCCAATGGGATGACCGTGTTGATCATTGATTTGTTTAAACCCATCCAGATCGATAAATAGCAAGGCAAAATGCGCTTGCTCGCGCTGATGGGACAATAAAGCTTGGGCTAATCTGTCATCAAGCAAGGCGCGGTTCGGTAACTGAGTCAAAGCATCGTGGTTCGCCACATGCTGCAAACGTTTTTCAGCGACGAGTCGCTGGGTGATCTCACGATTTAAGCGGCGATTCACTAACAACACGGCCACCATCACTGAGCACAAGATTATCACGCCAAATACGATATAACGCAGCCATTGCAGATATTTAGCGCTCTCTGTCGCGACAGAAAATGACACCCAACGCGCATAAATTTGCTGCTGATGCTGAGCATCAATCAAGACTAAGGCTTTGTTAATCAGTGGCACCAGCGGCGCAAACTGAGGATAAACACCAATATGGCTATGCTGATCGGCAAGATCACTCAGCAGCGACATTTTCAGCGTCGGGTAGTGGCTGGTTTTAAGTTCGGAGGCCAACGTCACCACTTTATCGATAAACACATCCGCATTGCCATTCGTCACCGCCGCCAATCCCGCCTGCGTATTTGGCACTATCACTAACTTGAGCGAAGGTTCCAGACTCATCAATTGCGCCACCAAATGATAGCCCTCGACCACAGCTACCCTTTGTCCTGCGAGCTGGGCGATATTGAATACCGAGACTTGCTCCAATTGCGACACTAATGCCCACGGCGATGGCCAATATGCCTCACTAAACGCTAAACGCTGCTGGCGCTCTGCCGTTTGGGCGACACTGCCGGCTAAACTTACCTCACCCTTTTGCAGTGCGTCGATTAACGAATGCCAATCATCAAAGGCAACGGGCGTGAGCTTAAGTTTGAGCTGTTCCTTGAGTAATTTGACGATATCGCTGTTTATCCCCGCAAACTCGCCCTGCTCATCCATAAACTCCATCGGCGGCCACTGCTTTAAATAACCCACTTTAAGCTCACCTACACTTTCCACATAGGCCTGTTCTGCAGGGCTTAGGCTGACGTGGCGCTCAGCTTGGGTAAAAACATGATCTTTGGGATTAAGCATCCATTTATTTTCAATATCGGCAAACTCTTGATTGCTAATACTTTTAAATCCATTGGCGATCCGCTGCGTCAGACCAGGATCATCACTGCGAGTCAGCACATAAATGTTGGTGCTAAATTCGAGATCGGGGTACTGGCTAAAGTCAGACCAGCCTTTATTGAGCAGTAAATAATGGGATGTCCATGCACCCGAAGCCACAAAGCCGACAATCTCGCCCGATCTTGCGCCCGCGACCATGGCATCCATATTATCGTAATAGCGCAGTGCCACTTGGGGTAAGGCTTTACGTAACTCAACCAGATAAGGCGCCGTCGGCACCACACCAATACGTTTACCCTTTAAGCTGTCTAAATCGGTCAACTGCTGCTGAAAGAGAAACAAGCGGCTCTTAACCGTATATAAGTGCCAAGCCCGATTAAGCCCAGTTTTGACATCATCACTCTCTGGATAACCAATGTGCGCATCGGCAAGACCTCGGCGCACGTCATCCACACTGGAGTTCATATCGCCAGAAATAAAATCAACGGCGATACCGGTCTTCTCGGACCACAATTGCCACATGTCCACATACAAGCCATGGGGTAAACCATCAACACCTAAGTCCACAAAAGGCTCGGCGCCCAGTTGCATGGAAATAACAATCCCAGCTTGTTGACGTTGGTAGCCAAGCCATCGTCGCTCTGTTTGTTGGATAAAGTGCGGGTCGAGCGCGGTGAAACCTTTATTGATCCTGTCAACTAAATCAAGATTGCCCTTTTTCACTGCAGGAACAAATTGCATCGCCTTAATTTGGATTCGCGCCGTATTGGGATAATTCGCAGCAACCTCTTGGGATGAAGCGGGATCTTTCAAATAACCTTCTAGGCCCGCAAACACCATAATCTCACCAGCGGCGACCCCAGCGAGTAATTTCTCACGACTTTCGTAGCGTTTAAACACGAGTTGCGGTTCGATACGGTGCAATTCCGCCTCGTGGGATGAAGCCGCCACCACACCAATTTGAAAGGGAATGAGTTCTTTAATGGACTTTTTACCCTGCAGGGATTTATGCAGATACAAAAAGGTGCCGACATCGGCGATGGGCTCAGCAAAGTCGAACTCTTGCTCACGCTCTGGGGTTTTCCCCATGCCGATATGCACTTGCGCCTTACCTTGCCGCAGTTGATCAAGGGATTCGTGCCAGTGGCGCGCCACAAGAACCACTTGGGTATGGCTTTGTTTCGCCCACTCTTTCCATAAATCGACCAGTAGTCCGGTCGGCTCGCCGTCGTTGTCGACATATTGATAAGGAAAGCTATCTTCCCCCATCACCACAATTAATGGCTCGTCGGGCAATGGACTTGCCTGCCCTGTCATACTCAAAACACAGCTGCACAAGATCACAATTAAGTGGATCACAAACTTCAAGTTGAGCCCTTAGTACTTGATGTACATGTAACGATTTTGTTATCTATGGCGTATTAGACAAAAATTTATCGCAAATTACCAGTATGAGACTTGCTGCTAATCGCTCGGATTCGTTAAAATGCTGGGTTGAATTCCCATGAAAAATCTCAGATGAACGTTTCTCAAGACACTATCTACGCTCAAGCGAGCGAGCATATTAGCGATTTCCAGTTTGATAACCGTGTAGCAGGCGTGTTCAGTGACATGATCCGCCGCTCCGTGCCTGGATATACGCAAATTATCAATACCATAGGCGATTTTGCAGATCGTTTCGTCATGCCAAATACTCAAATTTACGATTTGGGTTGCTCACTCGGCGCCGCGACCTTAAGTATTCGTCGCCAAATCCAAGGCCGTCAATGCCGCATTATCGCCGTGGATAACAGTGAATCTATGGTTGCACGCTGCCAAGAGAACCTGAATGCCTATGTCAGCGATACGGACGTCGATCTGGTTTGCGGAGATATTCGCGATATCGATATTCAAAATGCCTCACTGGTGGTACTCAATTTTACCTTGCAATTTTTACCACCAGAAGACAGAGAAACCCTAATAGCCAAGATTTATCAAGGTCTAAACCCTGGCGGGATTTTAGTGCTATCTGAAAAAATTCGCTTCGAAGATGCCCCGATCCAAACCCTATTGGAAGAACAGCATTTAGACTTTAAACGCGCTAATGGTTACAGCGAACTTGAGATCAGCCAAAAACGCAGTGCGCTGGAAAATGTCATGAAGCCTGACACCTTAACCACGCATCAACAACGCCTAACCAGCCAAGGCTTCAGTCACTTTAGTCTCTGGTTTCAATGCTTTAATTTTGCTTCTATGGTGGCCATCAAGTGATCAGCTTTAGCTCGTTTTACCAACAAATCGCCGATTCAAATCTACAACACTGGCTCGAAACCCTGCCGAGCATTTTAGGCAAGTGGCAACGGGATCATAAACACGGCAACTTGCCAAAGTGGGAAAAAGTGCTCAACAAGCTGCACTATCCTGCACCCGACCAAGTGGATTTTGTCGATAGCGTGACCGTCGGTAGCGGCGAGCAACTTAGCTCTGGCGAAAAAGAGAAGCTAGAGAACCTACTGCGCCTGTTTATGCCATGGCGTAAAGGCCCCTTCCACATTCATGGCATCCATATCGATACCGAATGGCGCAGTGACTGGAAATGGGATCGCGTGAAGCAGCATATTTCACCACTGAAAAACCGTACTGTGCTCGATGTCGGTTGCGGCAGTGGTTATCACATGTGGCGCATGTTGGGCTCAGGTGCCAAACGTGTCGTCGGTATCGACCCTTCGCCGTTGTTTTTATGTCAATTTGAGGCGGTAAAACGGTTAGCGGGCACACATCACCCTGTGCACCTGTTGCCTCTTGGCATTGAAGAGTTGCCACCGCTTGATGCATTCGACACCGTTTTCTCCATGGGCGTTTTGTATCACAGACGTTCGCCTATCGATCACTTGTTACAACTGCGTGATCAGTTGCGCACCGGTGGTGAACTAGTGTTAGAAACATTAGTGATAGATGGCGACGAAAACGCCGTACTCGTGCCTCAAGATAGATATGGCAAAATGAATAATGTATGGTTCATTCCGTCCGTTGCCGCGCTGATGCTCTGGTTAAAGAAGTGTGATTTCACCGACATACGTTGTGTCGATACCGATGTCACTGCCCTTGCAGAGCAACGCCGTACCGATTGGATGCGCAACGAGTCACTGGTTGAGTACTTGGATCCTAACGACATCACCAAAACGGTTGAAGGTTATCCTGCGCCCAAACGCGCCACGATTATCGCGGTGAAGAACCAGCCTAATCAGGATTTAATCAGTTGATCTAATATAAGATTTACCGCTAACAGGAAGCACTATGCTTAAGCAGCTGCTCGCTATTGTCATTGCCACCACTCTTGGGGGATGTGCAATAACAGAACCGACCACCCATGCCACAGTTCCCGTAGATGCTGCCACATTCAATACCCGTTTAGCCCAGCAACAAGACTCGCTGATTGAGGTCATCAATCAGCGATGTCAACCTCAAGATACCGCGCCTCTCGTGCAACTGCACGAGCAAGTGCAGCGACTACAACAGCAAGTCGCGAGTCTAGAAACACCCAAAGCTAAAACCGTTGCCGTGCCCAAACAATGCGCCCGCACGCCCTTAGGTGACAAGTTTATCTTAGGTGAAGTCGAAAGCGTGTTTGTGGATGAACTCAACACTTATTTTGCCACCCGAATCGATACGGGCGCCGAGTCTTCCTCTCTCGATGCGCGCAATATCACCCTTTTTGAGCGCGATGGTAATCAATGGGTACGGTTTGAGGTATTCACTCAGGGGGCAAACACTCCGCCACAACAGTTTGAGGCCAAAGTCGTGCGCTTTGTCCGCATTAAACAAGATGCGAGCGAGAAAGAAGATCGCCGCCCTGTGATCCACGCGCATCTTAAAATTGGTCAATATGCTGCAGAAACCGATCTCAACCTCACCGACCGCAGCCACCTCGATTATCCGTTACTACTTGGACGCAAGTTTATGAAAGACATTGCCGTAGTCGATGTCAGTCAACGTTATGTCCACGGCAAAGTAACACACCAAGTGACCTCGCGCAGTGAGCACGCTTTGAACTAAATGGCCGAACTCAAGAGGCGTGAGAACCAACAGCGATGAATGTCAAAGCTAAGCGTCAGGCGTTGACTTTGTATCAGCTTTTTATCAGTCACGCCGCCGCTCAAATTCACCGTTCACAACAACAGCTTAAAAATATTAATATTCGGCAACTTAACACGCAAAAAAATAGCTCAGCCAACGCAGGCGTCGTGACTATCACACTAGTGACAATCACACTCGTAACAATCACATCTGTTTTTTAATAGACAATCCCGCGTTGACATAACACTGAGTAGACACAGCACTAGGTGGCCAAACACTAAGTTGTCCTAACAAGAAGGATCCATAATGCACTCACGCAACCCTTTCTATATCTTGGTGGCATTGCTCTTTATTGTCGGCATCGGCGCCAGCATTTACCGTGGCGTCGAACATAACGTGCCCTTTTTGCCTGGTAAGCAAGTTCAAAGCTGGGCCGTGGAGGCCAAAGTCAGTTTTCAAGGTACGGGTGAGCCTGCAAAAGTGTCTTTCTCTTTACCGCAAGATCCTGCCTACCAAGTGCTGGTCGAAAATGCCAGTTCACCGGGTTACGGTTTAACCATCAATCATAATGACAACGATCGCCGCGCGGTTTGGTCGATACGCCAAGCCCTAGGCACACAGGATCTATATTACAAAGTAACACTGGTGCCGACAGGCAGTACGCAGATACCAGCGACTCAAACTCCCACAGCGCCCGAAGCCTATTCATGGCCCGCGACTGAACAAGCCGCCGCTGAGCAAGTGATTGCAGATGTCTGGGCTCGCAGCGCGAGCAACCTCTCCTTCGCCCAACAATTGATGGCATCGATAACCGAGCCTAAACGCAGCCAGAATGTAGAGCTATTGCTCGCAAGCCAAACGCCGACCCAACTGTTTTTACACATGCTACACAATAAGGGCATTCCTGCGCACAAGGTCAGCGGTTTGTATTTAGAAGATCAACGCCGTCGACAGTCCTTATCACCTTTTGTTGAAGTCTTTCACGACGGTCAATGGATACTGTTCGATTTAGTCAAAGGCAAACAAGATCGCACCCAAAACCTGCTACTGTGGGAGCGTGCGGGCCACTCAGTGCTCGATGTCATGGGCGGCGTTAACTCGCAGGTGAACTTCGCTATGCTGCAGGACACCCGTTCCGCCCTTGCGACATCCATCGACATGATGAACAACAATGCACTCGATTTCTCCCTCTACCAATTACCCCTTGAGGAGCAAAGCCTTTTTAAAGGGATCTTGCTGATCCCCATCGGTGTGCTGATGGTGGTATTTTTGCGGGTGATGATTGGCATTAAAACCTCAGGGACTTTTATGCCAGTATTAATCGCACTGGCCTTTATTCAAACCAGCTTACTCACCGGATTAATTGGTTTTTTGCTTATCGTTTCCTGCGGACTCGTCATCCGCTCCTACCTGTCCCATTTAAATCTACTGCTAATCTCACGGATATCGGCGGTGATCATCGTGGTGATTGGGATCATCGGCGTATTTACACTGCTTTCCTACAAGTTTGGTTTAAGTGAAGGCTTAACCATTACTTTCTTCCCGATGATTATTCTGGCGTGGACCATAGAACGCATGTCGATTCTGTGGGAAGAAGAAGGTCCGAGGGAGGTCATGCTCCAAGGTGGCGGCAGTTTGATGGTGGCCACCTTGGCCTACCTCGCCATGAGCGCAAGCTGGGTGCAACATTGGGTGTTTAACTTCCTCGGGATTCACTTGGTGATCTTGGCCTTAGTGTTACTTATGGGGCAATACACAGGTTATCGCCTGCTCGAGCTCAAACGCTTTAAATCATTGGCGGGAACATAAACATGGGGTTAGCTTGGCCGTGGGAGCTACGCCAAAATGGCGTGCTTAATATGA
This sequence comes from Shewanella sp. 1180_01, assembly GCF_052850535.1. Lineage (NCBI taxonomy): Bacteria > Pseudomonadati > Pseudomonadota > Gammaproteobacteria > Alteromonadales > Shewanellaceae > Shewanella > Shewanella sp. 1180_01. The sequence continues at coordinate 99,704 of NZ_VXCT01000004.1, read as the reverse complement.
ACCAACGTAATATCGATTACATTGGCCGTTACAATCCGCGTAAATTTTATAAACGCGTCGATGATAAGTTGATCACTAAACAGCTGGCACTAGCAAATGATATTGCGGTTCCTGATCTGATTGCAGTTGTGCGCGAACAACACGAGATAGCGCATATCCCTGAACGCATCTCAAGCCGAAGTGGATTTGTCATCAAACCCGCCAAAGGCTCGGGCGGCAAAGGCATTATTGTGATCACTAAGGTCGATAATGGGCGCTACTTTAAACCCAGTGGCCACGAGATCAGCCTTTCTGAACTTAACCGCCATGTCTCCAATATTCTCAGTGGGTTATTTTCGCTCGGCGGTAAACCCGATGTTGCCATTATCGAAGGCCTAATCGAATTCGATCCTGTGTTTGAAGGCTACAGCCATGAAGGGGTACCCGATATACGCTTGATTGTTTTTAAGGGATTTCCCGTGATGGGCATGCTGCGTTTATCAACTGCGGCATCCGACGGTAAAGCCAACTTACATCAAGGCGCTGTGGGTGTAGGCGTTGACATTGCCACCGGAAAAGGGTTACATGCAGTGCAATTTGATAGACAAATTGAGTTTCATCCCGATACAGGTAAAAAACTCACCGACATCATAGTGCCCCATTGGGAAAGCTTGCTCCATACAGCTTCCAGCGCCTATGAAATGTGTGAAATGGGTTATCTCGGCACTGACATGGTGTTAGACCAAAGCAAAGGCCCTTTACTACTTGAACTCAATGCGCGCCCGGGACTGGCGATTCAGATTGCAAATGGAAAAGGTATTTTGCCTCGTCTTAAGCATGTTGAAGCCATGTCATCTCATTCTATGACAGTTGCAGAACGTGTTGCCTATGTTAAAACCCACTTTACTGGTTAGCCTGCTTGGCTTAAGCCTTTATGCTACGAATGCCGCCTATGCGGCGCCAAGTCCTGTTCCCCTTTTGGTTGAGCAATGTCTGCGTTTGCCAAACATTGAGCTCGCGTCAGCCTTCGCCAACGCGCGCTTAACGACGGCGCAATTAACCTTGGCCCAGCGCGCGCTTATTTTTGAGCAACAGACGATTGGGCTTAATAATATCAACGACAGGCTCAACTATTACCGTGGGTTTAACTTACCGAGTGTGGAACGCGAAGGTTTACTGCAATGCCAGTTACACCTCGCCGATACCCTGTCGCAACTTCTCAACCAAGCGGAATTTAGCCAACTGGCTTACGCCTTAGCCCAAGGTAATGCTGAACAAATACTGTTGAGCCAACAACTTAAACACTTGCTACAACAGCATTGGAGCGCCGAGGAAAAAGCGAAACTGCATACGGCGCAGGCCAGCATAGGCCAAGGGTTAGGCAGCCAACAATTTAGTCTTGCCTTCAATGACAGCCAATGCCAACCCGAAGCGACTCAGCAGCAACATCATCTGCATAAAGAAGAGGATAAAAGTGACGAGCCGAAGCGCAGTAGTGCAAAGCAAAGCGATTTTTCGGGCACTATCGTCAGCTACTTACTGACACAGGAAAACGCCATATGTCGCCAAAATGTATGGCAGGCATACCAAGCCAGAGCGAGTGAAACCAATCAAACGGCATTACAGCGAATTGCAGAGCAGCGCCAACAAGCCGCCACTGCGGCAGGCTTTACCGATTACAGCGCATTAGCGCTTAGTTCGCAGCAGTTATCATCCCCTGAGTTGGTCAAAGCATTTCTCGATAGCCAAACCCAAAATTTGCAAGTGGCTCCCTGGGATATTGGACGTACCCTGTCACAACAAGCATCAGCCAAGGGCCCCACATGGCTGACCCCAGACGTCTTGAGTCGCAGCTTTACTTATCTGCAAGTGTTTGGTTTGCAGTTTGAGACCATAGCAACCGCCAACGCCGAGAAAACACCAACCGATCCTAATCGGCCGCATATCGTCAGGGTTTACCACCAGCAAAGATTATTGGGTGAAATCTATGTGGCCTACAACCAAAATCCACAGCAAAGTAGTCAACAGCAGACATTGCGCCAAAGTGTACTCGGCCAGCAATTTGGACAACAGGCGTTGGATCTTAAGCCGCAGCTGAGTAACTACAAAGACATTGAACAGTTAACCGAATCCATCGCAGAAGCAGTGACTTCCCTTGCTAAAGCGAGCCATTTCTACCTCAACAATGCCATGGGGCAGAGTCAGGATAGCCATTTTGTGGCGAGTCTCTGGTTAGCTGAAGTGCTGCGCCATCAACTCTTTCCGCAATTTGAACAAAGCTATTTACAAGAGCGTGAAACACTGGCTAAAGCTTATTCGAAACAGTTCAAAGTCTTTCGCGCTAAGGTTGCAGTCAACTTTTATCAAGACGCAAATTCACAAATCTATCCGGATATCGGTGCAGAGTTTAGTGCTAGCTTTGGTCAAGACTGGCTGCAAACCAAGGATTATCCCTATAGTTTCAATGCTATCGCCAACGAAGGGCCGCTATACTACCAATCGCTCTGGCAAGCATCGTTAGCCCAGCTGATTGATCAAGCAACATTAGGCTGCCAAGACAAACTTCAATTATTCAATTTGTTAGTCGTAAATGAAGACGCTTTAAACGTAAGTGAACAATTGAATGCCATCATTGGTGCACCCGTTGATAGCGCAGCGCTGATCCAAAGGATCTCCAATCGCACCGCTTCGAAACATGCTGGTAATTCTGACAATCAAGCTTTCGACGCCACAGGTTCTTTTTCGACGCCACAGGTTCTTGTGCGTTTTAAGAGTGAATGCATAAGCTGTGTTTGTGACTCGCTCGGGCACAGACATAGCAAATCGTCATGATTCGCCTCTCGAACACCTCAATCACTTAGCGCGACATAGCTAGCAGTATGTCGTGAGAATGACTGACTCTATGATATTTAATTGAAAAAGTCGTAAGAAGTGGCCACTATAAGCCTCAATCTATCGTTTTTTTGATATTATAATGACTCGAGCTAAATCTACCTTAGAACAATGGCGTATTTTGCAAGCGGTGGTCGATTTTGGCGGCTATGCCCAAGCGGCTGAAAAACTCAACAAGAGTCAATCGTCGCTCAACCATGCGGTTGCCAAATTACAGCATCAATTAGGTATTGAACTACTCGAAGTCAAAGGCCGTAAAGCCTATCTCACCCAGCAAGGCGAAGTACTGCTGCGCCGCTCACGGCATGTCACCCAAGCTGTCAACGAGTTAGAACAGCTCGCGAGTAATCTCGAACAAGGATGGGAGCCGACACTCACGATTGCCCGTGAAATTATCTATCCGATGGAAAGCTTAGTGTGTGCCCTCAATGCGTTTCTGCCCCACAGCCGTGGCACTCGCATCATCATGCTGGACTCTGTGATCACCGGTACCCAAGAGCTCATTCTGGAGAGCAAAGTTGATATTGCTATCTGTGCAGGGGTGCCGCCTAAAGGGTATTTATCCGAACCTTTATGTGAACAAAAACTCTACCTCGTCTGTCATCCAAGTCACCCACTCGCTGACTTAGGTTCGATTGAAGACGATAAGCTACTGGCACAGTATTTACAGTTAGTGATCAAAGATACCGGCGTGCAATCCAATATCGACATAGGCTGGCTCAAAGCTGAGCAGCGCTGGACCGTTTCTAACTTCCACGAGGCAAAAGTCATTTTAAACCAAGGTATTGGTTTCTGTTGGATCCCATCTTTTTTAGTCCAAGAGGAATTGGCATCTGGCAATTTAGTGCGTTTACATCTTGATGGCAGTCAAAAACGCCGCATCATATTAAGCCTAGTGATCCCGAATAGAGATCAACAAGGACCTGCATCCAAACTGCTTGCCTCTTTGATTTTAAAACAGCATGGAATTGAACCGACAAATAACAATTAATAGCATGATAACCAAACGGTTCTCAATTTGAGTGAGCAAGACGCTAAGAGCCTAGTGCTGACGCTGGCTTAGTGCTTAGTGCTTAGTGCTTAGTGCTTAGTGCTTAGTGCGAAAGAATAAATACAGAAAGGTAGCATCAAAAAAGATAATGAACAGCAGAATGGGCATAGTTAAGCCTGATCTTACACACTAAAGTCAACATAGCGCGCTGGTTGCTGACCCAAGTATTGCGGCTGAATAAATCCTGCTTCTTGCGATGCATTATCTTCAACACTTGACTCACTCTGCAGTGACGTACTGCGCTTCCCACTCGCACTGATGCTTGAGGTCGACTCGTTTATCTCGTTGGTATCTTTTGCTGCAAGAGTTGGCAGAACAGTGGCGGATTGCGCATTATTAGGTAGGCAGCTCGTTTACAGGGGCGAGATTAGAAGGCTGAATATTAACTTGCGGTGTTATACCAATCGTATTAAATATCTGTTCATTCAGCGGGAGTTCAAGGCGCTTTAGACAAGGCGAAGACTTGAAGGGCATAGTGGTGCTCTGTCGAAAGTCTTAAACGCAGTATAAAGCGCGTTGAAACCCGCCCTTCGGGAGCCACACAGGCACCCCATTCCCGTGTTGCATTGACTTAAAAGGGAATAACCATTTCTGCGTCAATGCGCCTTGGATTGAGAGACCTGTGAGGCTCTGAACTGATTAGATATTTAATGTGATTGGTATTACGTCAGCACGGACTGAAGGTCCAATACTGGCTTGTGCAACAGCGGTATAATAACGACTTGCGGTACTATCGGGTCTTGGAATAAAACGGGTCGCTAAATCAGCAGCAGTTGATGCTTCTCCAAATGCTAAGGTTGCAGTCGGTGGCTCAATGGTTTCCACTGTCGTTGGGGTATTAACTGAGCCGCTGGTACTCGAGGTATTGGACTGAGTTTCCGAACTAATACCAGAGCTAGTATCAGTCGTCGCTGCGGTTTTAGCCGTCTGCGCTTCAACCCTTTGAATGAGCTTATCGACTGCATCTGATACTGGTGTTGAGACGGCATTTTGGGGCTGAGCGATATTCCCTGACTCGTCGACTTTTCCCGTAACTACGGGTGTATGTTCTTGCAACGGCGGTAGCTCTTTAATCTGCGCATCGGCGCCCACTAAGGTTTGGGTTGTTTGCAAGTCTACAATCTGTTGTTGCCGCTCTTCAGCAAGCTTCACCTTTGCTTCATTCATTTTTTGCAAAGCTTCAGCGGCAACGCGAATATCCGCAGATGAAGGATCAACTGGAGCCATTGCCGCCGCGTACACTTGCTTCATTTTGTTTATCGTTGCGAGTGGATCGCCCCCGACAGCAGAAACATCGATCTGCACTTCACCATCGGTTGCATAACGTTGGCCATCGGCGCCCTTCTCATACTTAAAACTCGGACTCTGAGCGTACTGCCCGCCGACGGTGGCATGAGCATGTTCATGGGCTTTAACCTCAGAATCTCTCGCCTTAAGTGAATCAACCTGTTGTTGCTGTTGCGCCTGCGCTTTTTCTTGGGCTTGTTTTGCTTGCTCCTGAGCCTGCTGTGCCTGTGATTGCGCTTGTGATTGTTGCTGCTTTGCTTGTTCCGCTGCAGCTTGTTGATTCTGCGACGCCTCTTCCTGTGCTTGCTTTTCAAGCTGATTATCGTTTTTAGTAAAGACATCGGCTAAGACTTGCTGACGATCATCGGGGTTAGACGCTATAGCAGGATCTTCTACCTGACTAACTTGAGCCTTAGCGTCACCGAAAACCTGGGTAAATTGTTCCAGCACTGTCGGTTGAGCAACTTCATTGCGAGCGGATTGATCTGCTGTTTGTGCAGAGTTTGACTGCTCAACAATCCCTGCACTCGCTGCTGAACTATTACTACTTATACTTCCAGAATTTCCAGAACTGTTATTTACAGAGCTATTACCTGCTGAGTTAGAGGTGGAGGAGTCAACTAACGCTGCGTCATTAAAAACAGTTTGTGGCCCAAACACTGCGGCTAAATCAGGCGTTACTGGAGAAACACTGCCCGTACTCGATGGATTAAAAGCGGGAAGATCTGTGCTACTCGTGCCAATTGAAGAACTCGGAGGCGTAAAAATATTAGCTGGAATACTGCTCGTGACACTAAGACTCGGACTTGTTGTAGATAAGGCGTTTGCGCCAAGGCTAGTTCCTATAGTACTCGTGATTGATGAAAATGCCGAAGTCGACACAGGTGCGGCAATTTGTCCCCCACGCACACCAGAAATGGATCTTGGCCCAGTTAATAAGCTAAAACTGGCATCGGCATGTAAACTCGCCCGATCTTTTAACCCATTGACTTGAGGAAGAGTAACCTGCGGCCTTGATTCAGCAAAAGGACTGGCCTTTAGTGATTGGCTTGCGCCATTAAACGCTGGTAGTACAGGCGTAGCATCAGCAATTGCAAGCGGCGCTTTTGCAGCATCAATGCCAGCAATATTTGAACTGATAGGTGTCGCGGTATTTGTCCCGTTGAATAAAGGCGCTGATGATATAGCGGCAGGCGTAACAGAAAATGTTTGAGTGCTCGAGGGCAATGAACTAGCAGCCGAAGAACTCGCGTTAAAAGATACATTCGGTGATGAGTGGAGAGATTGGGAAACGTGAGTTGCTAATGAAGCAATAGGCGCAGCTTGAACCGGAGCGGTTGAGGTTCCAGTAAAATGTGATTCATAGGCACCACTCGCTTCAAATTTTGCGGAGCCTGCAGTGTGAGCGCTGGCTCCTTGATAAGTGCTATTAGCTTGACTCTGGATTAGGCTCTGGCTTTGAGCCTGGCTTAGATTCGAGCTTAGCGTCTTATCATGTGCCGAAAATGAAGAGGATGGCGCTCCAACCTTAGGTGATAGCGCCACAACAGACATGATATTTACACCTTAATATTAATGATCGAACCTATCGTTTCTGAGTCAGTTTCAATCACTTCTGTTAAAGCTTCACCTTGTCTTAATGACTCATTAGCTGCCAGTAATGCCGAGGTTTTATCGGGCTGGGCAACATCTCTGGCAGGCTCAGCCGGAGTCGCACTTTGCGTCTGTGTAGGTTTAGCCACATCTATCGTTGCTTGAGTGAGCCCAGATTGAGCACTTTGCAAGCCTTGCAGACCGGATGAATAAGCGGATTGGATTTGCATAACGGTATTCCTGCACGCTGTGATTAATGGGTCAATTATTGACCAGTAACGTGAAAAAGTACAGATTTTATCCGCATTCTCAGCATTTATTTACGGCCAGATTTATCCTGTGATCCAATTAGCTTCCCAATCCTTAAATACGGGATTAAAACCCTGCCGTTGCATCTGTTCGATAACTTGCTCGACACTGCGATCATCGCTTATCTCAAATTGATCGAGTTGACTGTCAGGCGCTTGATAGCCGCCCGGTTGTGTCGAACTGCCCGCACTGATTTGAGTGATCCCAAGTGGCAAAAGATTATCCCTCAGCTCAGGGCTTTCCCTTGTCGACATGCTGATGTCAAGCTGTTGATTAAAAAGTCTAAATGCACAAATCATTTGCACTAAACCTAGATCCGATAGCATGACTTTTGGGGTGATCCCGCCAGTACAAGGTCGTAACCTTGGTAGCGAAATACTAAAGCGGGTGCGCCAATAGCGTCGCTCTAAATAGTCGAGATGATATCCCATCATTAACGCATCTAAACGCCAATCATCCAGCCCGAGTAATACCCCAAGACCAATTTTATCAACGCCCGCCGCCGCAACTCTGTCAGGTGTTGCTAAACGATAGGCAAAATCCATTTTTTTACCTCGAGAATGGTGACGAGCATAAGTTTCGGGCTGATAGGTCTCCTGATAAATCATCACAGCATCTAAACCTAGCGCGACTAACTGGCGATAATGGTCCTCACTCATGGGCTGGACCTCCATCGCCAAATGGCTAAATTGCTGCTTTACCAGCGGCAACATTTGCTTGAAATAATCGATGCCGACCTTAGTTTCATGCTCACCCGACACCAGTAAAACAGAATCGAAGCCCCTATCTTTGATAATGGCCATTTCGGCCATCAACTCCAGCTCATTCAAGGTCTTGCGTTTGAGTTTGTTACTCATGCTAAAGCCACAGTAATCACAATCATTAGCGCACAGATTCGAGACGTATAGCGGTAAATACATACCCAGATTCGCGCCAAATCGCTGCCGCGTAAGCGCCGCTGAACGTTGTGCCATGGTTTCTATATAAGGTTCAGCCGCAGGTGATAACAAGGCCAGTAAGCTACGTAAATCCCCTGCTGGACTCACTAACGCCCGCTCAACATCCTGGGCAGTGCAAGAATACAAATCGAGTAACAGTTTATCCCGTGGGATCTTGGCAAATTCCGCTACAAAACTCATTGGTTTAAAAATCCCGTCAGAGGACTGGTATGTACCGCGCCCGTTTGTACTCGGCCAAGCCCAGCTTCAAAGGCCCGTCTACCGCATTGCACCGCCTCTTTAAAGCACTCGGCCATCACTATCGGCGACGCACTGCTAGCGATGGCGGTGTTCACGAGCACCGCATCGGCGCCCAGCTCCATTGCCCGCGCAGCCTGCGAAGGTGCGCCAATGCCGGCATCGATCACCACAGGCACCCGCGCCTGCTCTATGATGATTTTTAAAAAGCTTTCAGTGACTAAACCTTGATTACTGCCAATCGGACTCGCCAGTGGCATAACCGCAGCGCAGCCTACCTCTTCCAAGCGGCGACAGAGCACAGGATCGGCATGCACGTAGGGCATCACGATAAAGCCTTTCTCACAGAGGATTCTAGCCGCCTCTAAGGTTTCTATCGCATCGGGCATTAGGTACTTAGGATCCGGGTGGATTTCGAGCTTAATCCAATGAGTTCCCAGCATTTCACGGGCAAGCTCAGCCGCAAACACCGCTTCCTTGGCGTTTCTCGCCCCCGAAGTGTTAGGCAATAGCCGGACACCCGCTTGGCGTAACGGCGTGAGTAAATCATCAAGCCCCATTTTAAAATCAATTCTTTTCATCGCAACTGTCACTAACTGCGATTTTGAAGCCGTTATCGCCTCAAGCATCACTTGGCTATTGCTGAATTTTCCCGTTCCGGTAAATAACCGTGATTCAAACTCCACATCGGCAATCGTTAACATACTAGCCTCCCGCTACAGCTGAAAAAAGTTCTAATTTATCTTCATGTTGGCAGAGAATCGATTGCCAGCGATTACGCGGAACCACCTCTGCATTCAACACGATAGCGACCGAATCGAGGGCTATATCTTGCGCGAGGATCACAGCCGCGAGTGAAGTCGGTTCCGTTAATGGCTGCGGGACATTATTTATGTGAATTAAAATCATATCAAACCTCCATACTTTATATTTTGCTGGGCTTATCGGATGATGAACAAACCTCTTTTGGACCACATACGTCACAATGGGGATCCCGCGTTAATGTCGCCGCTGTCCATGAAAGTGATTTAGCGTCGAAGCGCCAAAAACGCCCAAACAAGGCACTTTTAGGTTCATCACAACTATCCATACTCAGCAAGAGTTGCATGGCCATCAAAGATTGCATTGACGCCATCACGCCCACGCTCGGCCCGAGTACGCCTTGGGTACTACAGCTCTGCGACACTCTCGTCTGCGCGGGGAAAATACAGTGATAACAACCACCAGAGGGGAACTGCATTTGGTCGACCGCGAACAATTGGCCGCTAAATGCCGCGATTGACGCGCTGACTAAAGGTAAAGCCGCTTCGATACAGCTGCGATTAATGGCTTGGCGAGTCGCAAAGTTATCGGTGCAGTCAAGTACAAGTACTCTTTTACCTTGTTGTTTTATTTGTAAAATATCCGCCAAATGATGAGCCGATGTCGCAGGATTAAATGCTGTTTCATAGGCAGTAACAGTGCAATGCGGTGCTATGCCATTGAGCTTTTGCTTGGCAACTCGCGCCTTATTGAGTCCAATATCGGCATCGTTGAATAACAATTGTCTTGGCAGATTTGATACTTCAACCTTATCCCTATCGATTAAGGTCAAGCGACCAATACCTGCACAAGCCAGATACTGCGCCGCCAATTGCCCTAAGCCGCCAAGACCGATAATAGCGACACCGGCGTCGGCCAGTTGTAATTGCCCGGCCTCTCCGACTTCAGGCAATAAGACTTGCCGAGAATAACGCATAAAATCGGCATCGCTGAGCGTATGGCCGCAGTGTTCATTGTCGCTGTGTATATGACCGCAAAGAACCTCTGCGTGAGCAAGCGGTTGGTTTTTACTCATGCTTTGCATCCAACTCATGCTTTACAGCCAGTTCTTCAGACAAGCTACATTGCTCCCAAGCTTGGCTCAACTCTGCAAAGGCGGCTAACGGATCCTTAGCTTTCGTTATTGCGCGCACCACAGCAATATTGCTCACTCCCGAGGCTTTCACCTTTGCCAGATTATCTAAATCAATACCGCCAATGGCGACCAAGGGATAATGGTCTTGGAGTAACGCCACATAGTGTTTAAGTTTTGCAAGCCCTTGAGGCGCCGAAGGCATTTGCTTGGTTGTGGTAGGGAATATATGCCCAAGCGCTATGTAGGATGGCGAGTATTGGTGCGCCAATAGCAACTCGAAATAACTGTGGCTCGATATGCCTAGCGCGAGCCCCGCGGCTTGAATGGCCGCTAAGTCAGTAACGGCGAGATCTTCTTGGCCTAAATGTACCCCGAAGGCATGGTATTTTATCGCTAACTGCCAGTGATCATTAATAAAAAGCTGTGCATTAAAATGCTTGCCTAAGGCAATGGCTGTTTGAATTTGTGCTTCTAATTCGGAGCCAATTAACTCAGGTTCGCCTGACTTAGATTTGCCTGACTCACATCTACCTAGCGCAGACTCATCTAAATCAAATTCGACTGGCGCTGAACTAGTTAACTCGCTGATGTCGGTTTTTATCCGTAACTGCACAGTTTTAACGCCTGCCGCTAATAAACTTTCCAGCATGGTTAAGTCACTCACAACGGGATAAACACCAAGCTCGGCATCGAGCACTTTAAAACCGTGGGATAAAATATTTTGAGGTTGCGTCGAGGCTATTCTTACCTGAGCGGTTGCCTGATCTGTTGCGGATAAAACTGTTGCAACTAAATCATTACCAACATCAAGGTGTTGGTTGAGTTGATGACTAATAAAATTGCTATCACACAGATTTATCTTGGCATAGCGGGACACATCATTAGGCCAACCCGTACGGGCCAACGGCCCTGGACCTTGCCCTAAACCAATCGCCGCGCTTAAGCCTTGACTCACATAGGCTTTGGCAACCACCACCGCATCTTGCAATACAAAACCTTGCGCTAACACGGCGGCAATGGCTGATGACAAAGTGCAGCCGCTACCATGATTATGGCGGGTATTAACCCGCTGGCTGGCTAACCAGAAACGCCCATTTTGATGCAGTTTAGAGCTCGCGCGCACTTGACGACAAACTAGATAATCCTCGGCAAGCTCAAGGTCCCAGCCGTTGCTATCAAGAGCGATAACATGAACGTTTGCCTGAGTTTGAGCATAAGTATTATCGTGAGTTTTAGCATGAGTATTTTCAAGAATGTCAGTGCTGCCAAAGCTTACATCGCCCCCTTTGGCGAGCACACTGCAATCAAGACTCTGGGATAAAGCCAGTGCAGCAGCAGCGAATTGCGCTTTCGTTGAAACATCACTGTGAGTTAATCGCCCAAGTTCAAGCACATTGGGCGTGATAAGTTCGATTAAACCTTTGAAAGGCCTAAAATCTAAGGCTGATTTGGCCGCACTTTTTATATCCTGACAGTTATCTACTGCTAATGCATCGCCACAACTGGCGACCATCACAGGATCGACAATCACAGGCACAGATGGATAGTGGATTTTAAAACTCGCGATCCAATCTGCCAGCAATGCCACTTGAGTTTGATCTGCCAGTAAGCCGATTTTAATTGCTTTGGGTGGTAAGTCGGAAAGTAAAGTCGTCAGCTGAGCCATTAACATCGCCACTGATACGGGCTCGACTAAAGTGACCGCCACAGAGCTTTGCGCCGTCACTGTGGTGATCACGCTGCAACCGTGACAGCCCAAATCTTGAATTGTCGCTAAGTCCGCCTGAATACCGGCACCGCCGCCACTGTCTGAACCAGCTATGGTCCAAACAAACGCGGGACGCTCGGTATTCATGGGCGCATTATCCTCATGAATACCCAACATAATTAGGCTTCCTCAGCTTCGACGACAAGCTTGTCTTTCACGTGATAGATCTCGGCGCCCGAAGCAGCAAACTCTGCCGATTTTAGCGCCATTGCCGCTTCCAACTCCTGCGGCGTCTTGACTGTGACTTGCATGGCTTGGTCAGCAGCTTCAACTTGCTCCGCCTCTAAGCCAGCGGCATAGGCGCGCACATCTTGGGTGATTTTCATCGAACAAAATTTAGGGCCGCACATAGAGCAAAAATGCGCGACTTTAGCGGATTCCTGCGGTAAAGATTCATCGTGATAAGCACGTGCGGTTTCAGGATCGAGTCCTAAGTTATATTGATCTTCCCAGCGGAATTCAAACCGCGCCTTTGCCAGCGCATTATCACGAATTTGCGCACTCGGATGACCTTTCGCCACATCGGCGGCGTGGGCGGCAATCTTATAAGCAATCAAACCTTGCTTAACATCTTGTTTATTCGGTAATCCTAAGTGTTCTTTTGGCGTGACATAACACAACATGGCGCAGCCGTACCAAGCGATCATGGCCGCGCCTATGCCGGAGGTGAAATGATCATACCCAGGGGCGATATCGGTGATTTGCGGGCCAAGCGTGTAAAACGGCGCTTCATCGCAGTGAGCTAACTGCTTGTCCATGTTCTCTTTAATGAGTTGCATCGGGATATGTCCCGGCCCTTCGATAATGGTTTGTACGTCGTATTCCCATGCGATTTTGACTAGCTCACCTAAGGTTTCAAGCTCTGCAAACTGGGCGGCATCATTGGCGTCAGCAATTGAGCCTGGACGCATACCATCACCTAAAGACAGGGATACATCGTAGGCGACGCAAAGCTCACAGATCTCACGAAAATGGCTGTAGAGGAAGTTTTCCTTATGGTGGCTCAGGCACCATTTGGCCATGATTGAACCGCCGCGGGAAACGATCCCAGTGACGCGTTTAGCCGTCATCGGCACATAACGCAGCAGCACACCAGCATGAATAGTAAAGTAATCAACACCTTGCTCAGCTTGTTCAATCAAGGTATCGCGGAACACTTCCCAGGTTAAATCCTCTGCCACGCCGTTCACTTTCTCCAGCGCTTGATAAATCGGCACTGTGCCGATGGGCACTGGCGAGTTGCGGATGATCCACTCGCGGGTCTCGTGGATATAACGCCCCGTGGATAAATCCATGACAGTATCCGCGCCCCAACGGGTTGACCAGACGAGCTTTTCCACTTCTTCCTCGATGGAAGACGTCACCGCAGAGTTACCGATATTGGCGTTCACTTTCACCAGAAAGTTACGCCCGATGATCATAGGTTCGGCTTCGGGATGGTTAATATTCAGCGGAATAATCGCGCGGCCACGGGCGACTTCAGCGCGGACAAATTCGGCGGTAATCGGTTCGCCGACTAAGGCACCAAAAGCTTCGCCCTTGGCTTTACGATTGAGGATTTCATCCTGTACTTCGGCAAGTGCCATGTTCTCGCGGATCGCCACATATTCCATTTCGGGAGTGATAATCCCTTGACGGGCATAGTGTAATTGGCTGACTCGTTTCCCCTGCAGCGCTCTGCGTGGACGGACAATTGCACTCGAGCCCGCCTCAAAACGCAGATGGTCTAAACCATCATCGGCGAGTCTTTGTTGGGTAAAGTCTGAGGTCGCGCAGGGTAATTGCTCTGTATCGTTGCGGGCTAGGATCCAGTTTTGTCTTAATTTACCAAGGCCTAGACGCACATTGATGTCGGCCTCAGGATCGGAATAAGGTCCAGCGCAATCATACACGCGGATTGGCGGATTTTTTTCCATGATTGGCGCATCATCTGTACCGCCGACAAGCGTGTCAGTCTGCAGAATGTGTCGCATGCCAACGCGAATATCGGCACTTGAACCTTCGAGGTAAATCTTTTGTGAATTAGGATGTTGCAGCGGCGCTAACGTATCGATAAAGGCTTGGGCCTGCGCGCGGGTTTCGCGGCGACTCGGCGCCTTAGGCACAATTGATTGACTAGACTCAGCCGATTTATTAGGCACTGTCGATTTATTAGGGGCTGTTGATTTATTAGTGATTATGGATTCTGGCGCTGGGATTTCTATTGCATTGGCAGCTACAGCTGGGTTTTGGTTTGAACTGGACATAAGCAATCTCACGTTAAAAAATGGAGTTGCTTGTCTGGAGAATTGAGTTGTTGATAGCTGGGCATGGCAATCAATTTTTGTGGCCAACACTGGCTTCAAAAATTGAGTTACCCTGCTCAATAACAATTAAATCTAAACATTAAGGCTTAAAACACTGCTGAGTTAACAGGTATTCAAGCCGTCTATTTTGGCGATTTAATGTGTGTTATTACGCTTGTTTCCTTCGCAGGTTTTAACCTGATCAGGTTCAACGGATCCCGAATAAACGGTCTCAGCCAAGAGGCACTCCGACAAGATGAGTGCGCAGTATAGACAGAAGCGGCAGCAACAAACAAGGAAAAAAGTAATTAAAAACCTTAAATACCAATCCAAAATAAAGATTCATAATTCATTGTTTTTAAATAATTAAATAAAATTAAACTAAAAAAGTTATAATTAGCATGAAAATAGATCATAAAAGAAAGTCACTATTTATGGGGTTTGAGCATCATTTTATTTAATCGAGATTGAATGGCATCATCAATAGCTTGATTGATTTTTTTGCCACTGCAGTCAAATGGGAAGCCTAAATTTTCGGCGTAAGGATTGACTTGAGTCCCCAATTGTACCACGCGATAACAAGTATCCCCTTTACGCACAATACGATTTGGATCTAAGGGTAAATCTAGACTCGTTGTGCCACCGAAATCATCGGCGTTAGGGACAAATAACACTTCCATCTCAGGGCTCATTTCACTCATATTCGATTTCCGGGTGAATTTATCGGCCTGTTCAATGACGAGATCATCGAGCGCTTGCTCGCGCTGACGTTCAAAATAGTGCTGGGTGAATAAACTCATACTTGAGCTTGTTGCTATTGAGCTCTCACCTTCTGCTGCAGGCGAACTCTGAGCGCCAAGCTGCGTCTTAATTTCTGTGGCATCAAACATATTTGTTGGCTTTTTTGCCGTCGCTTCCGCGGGCTGTACTTCACTTTGGGCACTTGATTGAGATTGGCTCAATTGAGTGATATCGGGTTTAACCGTATCTGGGTTCACTTTTTCCTGCTCTACTTTTTCAGGCACGACCTTTTCAAATATTGGCAGAGGCTTAACTTGAGTTGTAGGCGTAACAGAACTTTCCGCTTCAGTCTTATCCTCGGCCTTGCTCTCTGTTTCTAGTGCAGCGCTTTCAGCCTTCTCTACCGCGGGAGCATAAATAAAGTAAGCTTTAAGCGCCGCCACTTTAGGGCCCCGGCTTTCTGTTTCTGTTAATCCAAAGGGATTTAACTGTGGGCGCCACAAAATGCAGATAAGTAAAAATAAACACACATGTACTAAGAACACAAAAAATAACAGACTTAATCCTTTGAAATACTGCTGACGAGCACGCAAAACGGATCCCGCCCCCAATGCCTGAGCATGGGTTTGTAACGTACAAGACAGTTCAAATTGGGATTCTAATTTAGACTCAGATGCCAAAGCATCACCCTGATCACTGAGGTGATCATCAAATGCAATAAAAGTCTCGCATTCTGGCGATGTGACCGATGACGATGTGACCGAAATAGGCAAATCACTATCAGCATCATCTTCAATCGCAATTGCTGTAGGAGATACTGTCAATAAAGGCGCGGCTTTGGGTTGACGTTGAAAAGGCAAAATCCATCCTTAGGTTTTGTGTAGTCTCAATTGATTTCGATGATGCTAAACGTGGAACCATTGCACTCTAATTCAATATCAATCCAATATCGGGTTGCTGAATATTGAAAGCAAATTATCCAATGATTGTATTTACTTGCGAGTGCTCAACGCTGATTAGAGGAGGCAAACAGGGTAAAGTTCAACGCGAAAGCAACACGTTACAAGCGCAGTGCTAACGCCAATGCTTAATTAGACACTTGTCGGTTTAGGCAAATAAGGCTGTGAATTGGGATCACAATCGCGCTAAATTGAAGGGCAAATGCTTGTTAACTCTTACGTCTTTAAGCGGATAACATCATCAATGCGATACGCTGACGGGAATACAAGACGGCTTTAAAAAGATAAAAGGTGAATACAATAGAAGCCAGCCACCAATTTAAGCTTACAAGCGTACGCTTAAATATGGTGATTTATTTTCCTAACTGATAGACTCAGTCATTATCGTTTGCGAGTGTGTATCTACCATGTCGAGTCAAAGTGTTATCGAACAACAAAACCCAGCTAACATCCCTGCTAAGTCTGGGCCGTATAGTATTAAAGAAGAAATCGCTAATAGCGTATCCCATGGCTTAGGCGTCATCGCAGGCATAGTGGCATTGGTACTGATGTTACTCAAAGGGCAAGATCATCTAACGCCAATTCAACTAACAGGCGTTGCCATTTATGGTGCGAGCATCATAGTGCTTTTTCTATGCTCGACCTTATACCACAGCGTTAGCCATTCAGGCTGGAAACATAAACTTAAGATCGCCGATCACTGCGCAATTTACTGCTTGATTGCAGGAACTTACACACCTTTGATGCTGATAAGCCTACAGGGGACGCAATCGATAGTGATTTTAACAGCGATTTGGTCGCTTGCGATTGGTGGGATCCTATTTAAGACGCTATTTATTCACAAATTCAAAAAGTTAAGCTTAGTCTTGTATCTCGCCATGGGTTGGCTATGTGTCACTGTGATGGGCGATTTAACGGCGGCAATGTCGGAACTGGGGTTTAATCTATTGATCTTAGGTGGGTTATTTTACACCTTAGGCGTTGTATTTTATGTTGGAAAACGTATTCCATTTAACCATGCCATTTGGCATTTGTTTGTGCTTGGCGGTGCCATGAGTCACTTTCTGTGTATTTATCTGACTGTTATTTAAATGGCTATAATTTAAATGACTATGACTTAACAGATGGTGATTTATCTGTGAGTCAAAGCTAAAAGTCGTTAATTATCTATTCAAGCACTTCCTTGAACTCTCTCTCGAACATCGCAATCAAGCACGGCTATTCAATTCAGTAAACAGCGACGCTAATAGCGTCGCTTGTTCTGCTCTGCCACACTGGCGCCAAAGCGCAATAATGCACTCTGCAGTGCACAAGCCTCCTTCTTGCTGATTACGCCGCAATATAAAGGCGGATTCAGGCATAAGTGGCGGCAAACTGACTCGTGCAGCCGTTTTAAGATAGGGGCTCTGGCGGAGCATCTTACGCGCCTCCTGCCAGGTTGCATCTAAAATCACTACTTGGTTAGGCATTCGCTGTGCTGCTATGACTGTAGATTGCGCTGCCGCTAACAACATTTGTGCATTCGAGAGCACTGGCTCAGCTAAATCCGTATCTAAGGCATTATGATCAATGGGCTCAGCGGGCTCAGTATCACTTGCTGGAAACAACAGTTTAGCCTGCTGGGATGCGAGCATTGCCACTAAATCTTTATCAGGTGCCGTTCTCGACCAGACGATGCTTTTCACCTCTTCAGGGAATGCGGCTAACGCAAGTTGGCCAGTATTTGTTTTGCGGGTTAACTCGCGTTCGTGGGTCAATAAAATAATCTGCATTGCCTTCCTTGCTGCGGCAAAAGAATGAGAAATAACATTAAACATCTAGCGATGTTAGGAACAGGCTCGAAGCTGTATCAGCTTGAAAGAGCACGTTGAAATAACGACGTTCAGTCGCCAACCAAACCCTGCTTACTCAGTTATGTGTGAAATAAAATCATATATTAAATACTTGATTTTAAAGTAATAAAACTTACAAACATTCCAACGCTATCTTTTTTAGCAGAAAAGTTTCACGCTCTATTGATTGGCCTTTATGGGGATGATTGCGCTGAATATCTTCATTATGGGCGATAGCTTGATGAATATTGAGCCATTCAGGCCGCATCCCATTTTTTATCTCATGGGCTTCTAATCGAGTCTCACTTAAACCACGCTCGCCCAGTGCGGTGTCAATACGGCACACATAACAGAATGACTCCATGTGCACTACGTTCGCCCCTTCACGGTACCAAGGCCGAAACTCTTCGTAACGACCAAAGGGGGCTAACACTTGAATGTCTAGAGCGCCGGTTTCTTCCTGTAGCTCGCGGATCAGCCCATCTTCGAGGCTCTCGCCGTCGTCAATTCCGCCGCCGGGTAAGCTGTAGTCGCGGTATTTTTGAGTATACAGCAGCAAAATGTCTTCACCCGATAACACAATCGCGCGGGCAGCTCTGCGATAAAAAACGCGTGCCGTCTGTAGGTTAACCGCTGGATCTTGGGTGGTTCTCAATAAACGCATAGTCGTAGCCATTTGCCGAAAAGGAGTCGCAGCATAAACGAAAATGTGCCAAATGCAGATCAAAAACTGTAGCAGAGGCAATAATCACACTCATCCCGTACGAGTGATTAATAGATTTTAGCGATTAGACTCTTGATTATTAACGGCTTAAGCTAAAATCGATTTGCCCATGATATTAACGTTATCTCTTTCGCCTGATTCTCATCTTAGCTGTTCTTCTTAGGTTCTCAGCGTAATTCCCAAGCAGTAAAAAGACTCAAACTCACTTATGCTCCCCCATGTTCACTCAAGAGCAGGGCCAATTGCTGCTGATAGGCATCAATAATCTCTGGTATTTGCTTATGCGTGGGCATGCGTTGGTAATGACCAATCACCTGCGACAGATAACGCTGCGCTCGCGGCAAACTTGTTTCATCTAACGTCTGCCACATTAACGAACCCGTAGCAGTGATAGGCAGACCATTTGGAGCCGCGATTGTACTGACATGGAGGATTTCGTAGAAACGTTGATTCTCTTCCAATAAGTGTTCCGACTTCAGCCCTAACCCTAAGGCAGTGAGTGATTGCCTGACATAATAATTATGATGCACGGGACACAAAATAAATTCGAGGTGCCGCTGTGGGTGTTGAACTAAGATTGCCCGCACTAAGTCCACCAGCAATTCACCACCCACACCAGCGATAATAATCAACTGTTTATCTTGGACACTGGTTTGCCCGAGCGGTAAAGCCGCGACATCGAGACAATGCACTTGCCACTGAGTATGACGATATAAGTTTGAGTTTGGTTCTGGGTTTGACTGTAGGTCTATGTCTGGGTCTATGTCTGGGTTTAAGTCTGGATCTGAGTGTGGCGCCATATTGGGATTAAGGCCTGATATCTCTGCGGGAAAGAAACGCTGCAACCGCAGTTCAAGCGCCTGCATCAGCGAAGGGACACAATCGACAAAGTGCACTTGGTGGGCAGCGCTTCTTTCTAACAACAGCATACCGAGCAAACCATGATCGCAGCAGCAATCCCAAATATGATCGTAATGACCACTGATCATGCTGTTTATCTGTTGTAAACGTTGGCTAATTTTCACGGTTTGACCTTACTGCTGCGGCTCAAAATACTATAAATCCCACTGTAAATCCCACGCTAAATTGCATTTTTAAGCAAAAAGAAAGCGCGCATATTACCCGAGTCAAAAGCAAACCACATCTTTTGTTCGTGCCCTCGCAATACTTCTCGTCACTTCTGTTACGTCACGCCTTAATGTGGTGAATACGTATGCAGGCCGTTGCGGTTAAAAAGCCATCGCCACTAGTATGCTGTGAGTCACATTCATTATAAAAACAAGGATCAAGGAATGTTCATCAAGACCAACCCTATTCAGTTTACTGGCCGTCACTTAACAAAGAGTCACGCTCGCCAGAGCTCATCGCGCCAAAAGCGATCGCAAGCGCTATTGTGCCCTACACTTATCGCTCTTGCGGTTACGAGTCTCTTTAGTGCCAACGTATTTGCCAAAACCGTTACCGTCAGCTCACCCAACCAACACATTCAAATCAGCTTGAGTGACGATACTGGCCGCCCCGAATATAAAATCGATTTTCACGGCAAGACAGTCATAGAACCGAGCCGCTTAGGCTTAGTTTTTCAATCCCTTGGTGAACTCGGTCAAGGATTGCAGATTAACAGCAGCGAGAAAAAAAGTGCCGATGACAAGTGGCAACAACCTTGGGGCGAGCAGGAATGGATCCGCGATCAGCACAATCAACTGACCGCAGTATTAAGCAACGGCAAGGTGCAACTCGAAGTCGAGTTTAAAGCCTTTGACGATGGTATTGGCCTTCGCTATCACTTAGCCGATCAAGCCGCTCTTCCCGCTAATTCTCCGCTCTCAATCACAGACGAGTTAACCGAGTTCAATGTCGGCCAAGCCGATAAAGCCACCGCTTGGTGGATCCCTGCCCGCGGTTGGAATCGCTACGAATATTTGTATCGCACCACAGCGCTGAATGAAGTCGATAGAGTCCACACGCCCTTCACCTTTAAACTCGCGAACGTTACGCACTTAAGTATTCACGAGGCCGCTTTGGTGGACTTTGCCGCCATGACCTTAGATCAGCAGCGCGATGGCAAGCTTAAGGCCGATCTCACGCCTTGGTCCGATGGCATTCGCGTCAAAACTCAAGTAGGCTTTTATACGCCGTGGCGCACCATTCAAATTGCCGACAACGCGACTGGTTTGCTCAACTCACACCTTATCCTGAACCTCAATGAGCCCAATAAACTCGGCGATGTTACTTGGGTAAAACCCGGGAAATACGTCGGTATTTGGTGGGGAATGCACTTAAATGAAAATACTTGGGGTTCGGGCCCAACCCACGGCGCCACCACCAGCGAAACCGAACGCTATATGGATTTCGCCGCTAAATATCAGTTTGATGGTGTATTGGTAGAAGGTTGGAATGAAGGTTGGGACGGCGATTGGTTCCATAATGGCGATCAATTTAGCTTTACTAAGGCCTATGCCGATTTCGATCTGCCCGCCATCACAGCCTACGGGGCGAAAAAAGGGGTGCGTTTAATCGGCCACCACGAGACAGCAGGATCAGTCACCCATTATCGCGATCAAATGGCTGATGCCTTTGCCCTGTATGAGAAGCACGGTGTGACCCAAGTCAAGACGGGCTATGTCGCTGATGGTGGCCAAATCAAGCGTATCGATGACAAAGGCATTACCCGTCACGAGTGGCACGACGGCCAGTTTATGGTGGGCGAGTATCTGCACAGCGTCACAGAGGCTGCGAAACACCATATCAGCATCAATAGCCACGAGCCAATCAAAGACACGGGTCTGCGCCGAACCTATCCAAACTGGATCTCCCGCGAAGGTGCCCGCGGCCAAGAGTACAATGCCTGGGGTAGCCCACCAAATAGCCCTGAACATACGGCCATGTTACCGTTCACCCGTATGCTCGCTGGCCCAATGGACTTTACCCCGGGGATTTTTGACTTAGCACCTAAGGGGTTGGATGCACAAAACCGTGTGCAAACCACCTTGACCAAACAGCTCGCCTTGTACGTTGTGCTCTATAGCCCAATCCAAATGGCAGCGGATCTGCCGCGCAATTATGAAAAGCACTTAGATGCCTTCCAATTTATCCGCGATGTGCCCACAGATTGGTATCAGAGTGTCGCGCTTGCCGGTGAAGTCGGCGACTATGTGGTCTTTGCCCGCCAAGCGAAGGATCAAGGTGATTGGTACTTAGGTGCACTCACGGATGAAACCGCGCGCAAGGTCACGGTCAAACTGGATTTCCTCGATCCCAAGAAACGTTATCAAGCGCAGATTTACCGCGATGGCGCAAACGCCGATTGGAAAACCAATCCCTATGATTATGTGATTGAGACTAAAGAAGTGAGCGCTAAAGATAGCCTCAACCTCGTACTTGCCAGCAGTGGCGGTACGGCAATACGCTTTAAAGCACTTTAGATTTCATCGTGTTCAGTTCAGCGCGCTAACTTAATTGCTTAAGCGAGTGTGAAAATACAGAGTAAAAAACAGAAAGTCACCAAGGATGTACCTTGTCCTTGGTGACTTTTTATTGCCAGATAGCACCTGTTTATCCCAATACAAAACGTAAAAGTTAATCCTCCTCGAAGCGTCTTAGCTGATGTTGGCGTAGATTTCAGTTGGTGCCCAATAGGCCGACAAATCGGTATGAACCGAATACACAGGCTTTAAATCCCCCCGCAAACTAGCCAACACCACAGACTGTTCAATTCAGCCCAAGGCAAATGCGTACAATCAACACAGGTGCAAAAATGCCTCAGTTAGATTAATCTGACATTCTTTTCCTTGCCTCATGGTGCTTATCTTGCGGTACACGGCCGACTTATTAGAAATGCGCAGCTTTAAGCGTTTTGAGACGGAACTCGCACACTTAGGCTTTACGCATTTTAAACCCTTAGCGCCACTTCGCCCTTGGGTGCAGCGCTACTTTCATTTGCGCGTAGCGACCGATTTACCGCAGGGCATTGAGCAGACATTTTATCCGGACGGCGGCACTAGCCTGCATTTCTATTTCCCAACGCCAACACAATCGCTAACTCAAACGATAAGCAGCGATGAACCCAAAGTGTTGTTTCATTGCGGTCAAAGCCGACATTCCCACGCCTTTTTGCCAGGAATCGAGCTGCTGATAGTTCGCTTTCACCCCGGCGGCGCGTTTCATTTACTCGGCATTGAACTGCAAGATATTAAGTCTACGACATCAGTGACAGCTATTGATGTGACGCAATTGCAGCTAACAGGATTGGATCACCTGCTATCACAACTGGCGCAAACCAATCAACCAGCCCGACGCATCGCCCTACTTGAGCATTGGCTATTGCAACTCAACCAGCGCCAATTTGATGTGGCCTTATCTCGACATAAAAGCACTATGGTTGGCTTAGTGCAGGCGAGTTTGCTAAAGCTTATTCAAACTCAAGCCAGTTTAGAGGATTTCTACGGACAACTGCCCCTAAGTCGCCGCCAGTTTGAACGAAGATTTAAACAAGAAACCGGATTGTCGCCAGCGCAGTTACTGCAGTTGAACAGAGTCAAAGTCGCCCGCAATCTACTCAGCCAATCACCTAACCTCAGCCTAGTGCAGGTTGCATTCGATTGCGGATTTTACGATCAAGCCCATCTACATCAACACTTTGTGCGGGTGACACAGCAAACTCCTGGGCAATATAAAAAGCGTAAAATGTCGCAAATCTCCAATCCTACGTCGCGCTAACCGCTTAGATTGAAGCCTCAGCTTATAGGAGGCTTTTATGTCAGAACGTATACCACGCCAGCAAATTTATCAGCTACAACCCGCACTCGCCAACGCACTGTTAAGCTTAGACAAAGCAGCCGGCGACTCCCACTTTTCGCCATTACTGGTGCATTTAGTCAAGCTCAGAGCATCGCAACTCAATGGCTGCGCGTTTTGTCAGCGAATGCACGCAGAAGAAGCCAGAAGCGACGGTGAAGAACAGCTGCGTTTAGATTTACTTGCCGCTTGGCAGGAGGTCGATGGACTCTTTAATGAACGGGAACGTGCAGCGCTGCTCTGGACAGAAATCTTAACCCAAGTTGCCACTGCGCCCGTGCATGACAGTCAGTATGCGGCGCTTGCAGAGCATTATTCCGAGAAAGAAATTGTCGACCTCACCAGCTTAATCATTGCCATTAATGGCTGGAACCGCGTCGCAATTGCCTTCCACCTGCAACCCATCTAGCGGCACATAAATGGACAAATAAACAGGGCACCACATCGGGTGCCCTGTTTGTTGGTATCACTATA
Organism: Shewanella sp. 1180_01; assembly: GCF_052850535.1. Taxonomy (NCBI): domain Bacteria; kingdom Pseudomonadati; phylum Pseudomonadota; class Gammaproteobacteria; order Alteromonadales; family Shewanellaceae; genus Shewanella; species Shewanella sp. 1180_01. The sequence goes on along the minus strand of NZ_VXCT01000004.1, from coordinate 75,920 downwards.
CCGTTCATATCGCTATGTCGTTAACTTAAGGTCAGCGCGACAATTTTAAGTGGATGATTGTCATCGAACGAAGGGAAATCTTCATGGGGATCGAGCCAAGTGTGCGCTGTGACTGTGCGGCCTTGTTTTTCAACGCAGCGTACTAAACTGTCAAACCAAGCTTGGCGATCAACTTTCGCCACATTGTTGCAGCAAACGATAGTGCCGCCGACTTTGGTCGCCATTAATGCGGGCTTGAACAAACCTTGATAATCATTGATCAAATCGACAATACCGAAAGCACTCTTGGCATAACGCGGTGGATCGAGGAACACGAGATCAAACTGGGTTTGCGGCAATTTGGGGTAGCTCGGTAATTTTTGATTACGGCGCCCTCCCACACTTAAACCAGCCAATTGGCGCAATGCCGGAAACGCATCACTCTGCACAAACTCACACACATTGGACACCTGATTTAACGCCGCATTCGCCTTGCCCGTGGCTAAAGCAAAGGAAGAAAAATCGACGTTCATCACCCGAGTCGCGCCGCCGATGGCGGCCGCTGTACCAATGCCGCAGGTGTAAGAAAATAAATTCAGCACGGTTTTATCTTGGCTGTTTGCCCGCACATATTCGCGGCCAATGCGCATATCGAGGAATAACAGCGGATCTTGTCCTTCGTGACGCAGTTTAGTGCTGAACTTGATGCCATTTTCCTGCATGACTCGCTCAGAACTCGCGATCTCTGTCAGTGCCGGTGATAACGCATTCAATACGCGGGAATTGCCTAATGAACGGTCGTTATACACAATCGGCAAATCGGTCTGTTGCAGCAAAACGGCGCTAATATCGCTCAACTCTTCATCGGTTAAGGTCTGATGAAAACTCTGCACTAGCCAAGTATCGCCGTAACGGTCGACATTCAAGCCACTCACGCCTTCGACTGTGCCATGGAACACCCGAAAACAATCGGTTTGATCCTGTTCTGCTTGTTGTAAAAAATCATGGCGTTTCGCCAGAGCCGTCGATAACAGCGTTTGAATAGACATAAAAAGCGGGACTCGCGCAGCGGAAACCTGCGTAAGGTTTCAATAAGGAAAACGGCATGATAGCAAACTAGCACTCAGAATATCGGATAAATTCACCCTGCCAGTGCGAAAAACAGGCTTTAAAAAGTGCATACTAGGACAACGACCTAGCTTGATTGGGTTCATTCACTTTTTAGCTTTAGTCGTTACGGCTCAATGCATGCTCAAACTCACCTATGCCTCCCGTTTGCGATTCAATTCACTGAGTCCTTGATGGATAAGGCTTAAGCAGGCAGAGGGATCTTCTAACGGCAACAGATGCCCATATCGCTGATCTTCTAAAAACACTGTGTTTGGCGTGAGTTGTTGCCAACGCTGCCAAGTCGCTTCAGAAAAGAACACTGACGGTTTCCCTCGGATAGCGACGCAGGGAAGCTTTATCTGCCGCAATATCGATAATACATTCGGCGGCTGGGTGTAATTATGCGCTTCCCACCGTTTAGGAAACTTCAACGTGAATTGGCCATCATTGTGTTGATAAACCCCGAATTGGGCTAAGGCGGCAAACGCCTCATCATCAAAGCGTTTGTATAACTTACTCATTTTGCAATATTCAAGGAAATGCTCACGACTTTCCCACGCATCGCGCTTCTTTAAGGTGTTTTTGGCGGGCGCGGTCAAATTCATTAATGATTTAGGCATTAACTTGGCAAACCAAGCGATAGGGCGCGACACCATTGCAGGTTCAATAAGTATCAGGGCTTTAAACAAATCGGGTCTTTTGTTAGCGGCAAGAATGGTACTGGTTGCTCCCATCGAATGACCCATTCCGACAATTGGCGCACTGCAATGCCGCTCAATATGCAAGATCAAATCATCGGTATAGAGCTGCCAATCTCGGCGCTTTGGCGGCAAACCAGCATCGGGCCATGTCGGCCTTAACTCGAGTGCATTAAGGCTAAACGCTTGCTGCAACTTGGCCAATAAGGGCGCATAAACACCTAATGCAAAACCATTGGCATGGTAGAAATGTACGCTTTCACCAGTATCAGAAAAGGTTTTAAAAACCTTGGCCTGTTGTAATTCAGTCCAAATTTGAACCATTAAATCCTACTTATCGCGTCCCAATTTTCTAGTTCAACGGATTCAATCGCACCAATCTCAGCCACTAAGCACCTTACGCTCAAGCTACGAAATCTAGCTGTCGATATCAGTCTCTACAACGACCTGAAAAAGTCATTAAATCACTTCAATTAACGACTCTAATCCGGGCGCGGTTTTAGTTGGCACAAACTCTATCACCTCAAACTCGGCAACATCGGCAATGCAGAACGGATCTTGCTGCAAAATAGCCTCTAGCGCCGCACGACTATCAGCCTTAGCGAGGATAACGCCGCCGGTTCGAGGCACCTTGCGACCCGAGGCAATAAAAGTCCCTGTAGCATAATTCTCATCAAGGTAGGCAATGTGCGCGGCTAAATGTAACTCCACTTCGGCAATCGTTTTTTTATAGGTGAGCGAAACAACAAACATAGGTATCCTCTTATTCACAAGTTTGGGGCATAGGGTTCGCCCCCTGCTGACTATATAGTGCGGTCCTAAAGTGTCAAATGAACTTAGCCTCCAGCAAAGTTAAAACAGTCAACAGCAGGTTGCACCTCTGTTTACGTGTGGTTATCAACCCATGATGAATACGTATGTAAGCGGTTGTACCTAAAACCAAGGCAAGGCTACTATAAATCCGCTCGTTTCGCCCTCTGCTTGTGGGGTTTGAGATGTGTGAGGTCGTTTCTGATAGGGTTATATACAAGGATTGCTATCAGGCTTAAGTTCTTTCTGCTGACTGGCTTTGAGCCATTCTTTTGGACTGACTCGTTTTAATTAAGCTGTTAAGTCCAAATGTGAAATGAATTTATCGGCGAATATGCTTCTGAGGGAGAGGTATATTCGCCATTTTTTCACAGAGCAGACGCATTCATAGCAAGCGCGAAACCATCCATTGCTCGGCAAAACAATTAAAACAATAAGCACTCAAGGCAGACATACTGCCGGCAACAGAAAGGAAGTTCAATGTCTTCGAATCATCAACAGGCGAATCAACAAGATAGCCATCAAGCTGTCGTGCCTCAGGCGCCGCATTCATTCAAGCAACAACCTGAGCTGAATTTCTGGCAAATTTTTAATATGTGCTTCGGCTTTTTAGGCATTCAATTTGGTTTTGCCCTGCAAAATGCCAACGTTAGCCGCATTTTTCAAACCTTAGGCGCCTCTATCGATGAAATCCCCATTCTGTGGATTGCCGCGCCGCTAACGGGTTTGTTGGTTCAACCTATTATTGGTTATTTGAGTGATAAGACCTGGGGACGCCTTGGCCGCCGCCGCCCTTATTTTTTGATTGGTGCGATTTTTACTACCCTCGCCATTTTTATCATGCCGCACTCGCCTACCCTGTGGATTGCCGCGGGCATGTTGTGGATCATGGATGCTTCGATCAATATCGCCATGGAGCCGTTTCGCGCCTTCGTCGGTGATAATTTACCGAAAAGCCAGCGTACCCAAGGCTATGCTATGCAAAGCTTTTTCATCGGCATTGGCGCTGTGGTAGCGTCAGCTTTACCCTATATTTTGACTCACTTTTTTAATGTCGCTAATACCGCACCAGCGGGTGAGATTGCCGACTCAGTGCGTTATGCCTTCTATTTCGGTGGCACAGTGTTATTGCTCGCGGTCACTTGGACTGTCGTATCGACAAGGGAATATTCTCCCGAAGAATTAGCCGCCTTTAATGCTAAACAAATCGATGCTGAGGATGAAACCTTATCCCGTATCCGCAGCGCAAAAAAATATCAATTTGCGTCCTTCGTGTGGATGGGGCTCGGTGCCCTGCTCACCTTCGCTATTTGGGCGCAGGATTTAGACAAGCAACTGTATATCTTAAGCTTAGGGATTTTCGCCTTTGGTCCATTGCAACTGTATTGCGCGCTGCGTTTAGGCAATTCGCAACCCGCTGAACGCCATAAGCTCGGCATGGTATTTAGCGTGGTCGATGACTTATTCCATATGCCCAAAGCCATGCATCAACTGGCGATTGTGCAGTTTTTCTCTTGGTTCGCGCTGTTTGCCATGTGGATTTACACCACGTCTGCCGTGACGTCCTACCATTTTGGCAGCAGCGATGTGTTGTCTAAGGCCTACAACGACGGCGCAGATTGGGTCGGCGTGCTGTTCGCCTCCTACAATGGCTTTGCCGCCATTGCCGCGATTTTTATTCCTATGCTGGCTAAGCGTATCGGCATCAAGCTAACCCACACAGTCAATATGTTCTGTGGCGGTATAGGCTTGATTAGTTTCTTTTTTATTAAAGACCCAAGCCTGTTATGGCTGCCGATGATAGGTGTCGGTATTGCGTGGGCGTCCATTTTATCTGTGCCCTACGCCATGTTGTCGGGCATGTTACCCCCGCAGAAAATGGGCGTTTACATGGGGATTTTTAACTTCTTCATCGTGATCCCGCAGCTTCTTGCCGCCAGTGTGCTGGGTTTAATACTCAATGGTTTGTTCGATGGTCAACCTATTTATGCACTGATCACGGGAGGCGTCTTGATGATGTGCGCTGGTATTGCCGTGCTTTTTGTTGAGCAAGAAATTGTGGTTCAAAATGAGCAAAGTGCTGGCCTGAATGGCAACACGCCCTTAAGCGCAAAAGCCGTAAACAAAGTTAATTGATAAACATCACTAAGCACAAAATGTGGCCAACAGTTAGCTGATATACATCCAATATGTGAAGCGCGGTGAACTCGCCCCATTGGCGATTCACCGCAGCATGAAGCCTTTTTATCAATCCAATCACTATAAAAATATAACCATTATTTGGGGAGAACGAGATGGAATCGAGTCCTACGCCGCAGCAGGATCTGCACACCAACCAAACCCGTCACACACAAGCGTTAACAAGACGCAGCCGCCTAGCGCTTGCCGTCGCCGCAAGTCTATTAGGGACAATAGGATTCACAGCCTGTTCACCCACATCGGATTCAGCAACACCGAGCACAAGTGTCAACGCCGCATCACATGTGCAGCAGGTTGCCCCTGGCGCACCGGGTAAAGCGCCGACTTGGGCATTTTCGGGTAAAACCGGTATTGGGACGTCTTACGAGCCTTACACCCAAGGTCAATACCAAGATGCCAAGCACAATCCCATTAGCCGCGTCTGGTTCTCCCTCGCCCAAGGTATTTTAACCGAAACCATGTATGGCCTGATTCACAATGCGCAGCTCAAAGAACTGCAATTTGTGATCACGGGCAATGGCTTTGTCGATACCGAAAAAGATAACACCATCAGCAGCATAGAATATTTAGATACAGATGCTAACGGTCGCCCACAATCCCTTGCCTATAAAATTATCAACAAAGATGTTGAAGGTAAGTATCAGATTGAAAAGCATATCTTTACCGATCCCGACCGCGACACCCTAATGATGCGCGTCACTTTTACCGCCTTTGAAGACGGCATTACGCCGCATTTGTATGTCAATCCGCATATCGATAACGCGGGCGCCAATGATATCGGCCGCATCGACACTCATGCAGACAATCATGCCAACACTCATGCTAATAATCAGGCGCTAGTGGCCTATACCGCAGCCAAAGACAGCAGCGTGATGACGGTAAAATCCGATCTGAATTTTGTGCAAGCCACCACTGGCTTTGTCGGCGTCTCCGATGGCCTAGCCGATTTGGCCGATAACGGCACACTCGATACGCCCTATCAAACGACCAGTGCGCAAGATAAATCGACCGTCGGCAATATCGCCTTTACCGCGAGTTACCCTACGCTCATCAAAGCCAAACCCGTCACCTTTAATCTCGCCATCGGTTTTGGTAAAGATGAAGCCCAGAGTTTAGCCAATGCCGATGCCACTTTGGCCGCAGGTTATGATGCAGTGCTCAGCGCCTACAAAGGCGATGCCACCCATATCGGCTGGCATGATTACTTAAGCTCACTGCCCGCCATCGCTAACATGGCCAACAACACGACCGATAACGGCAAACTGCTGTATACCAGTGCTATGGTCTTGAAAGCGCAGGAAGATAAAACCTATGCGGGCGCACTTATCGCTTCACTTTCTAACCCTTGGGGCGATACGGTTTCGGCAGCCGTGCCGAGCACTGGCTATAAAGCGGTATGGCCGCGCGACTTTTATCAATGTGCCATGGCCTTCCTCGCCATGGGTGACACGCAAACGCCCAAGGTGGCCTTCGAATACCTGAAAAAAGTGCAAGTGACCGAAAAGACGCCCGGCTTTACGGGTACGCCCGGTTGGTTCCTACAAAAGACCCATGTGGATGGCCAAATTGAATGGGTTGGCGTGCAGCTCGATCAAACCGCCATGCCGATTATGCTCGGCTGGAAACTTTGGCAAGCGGGCGTGCTCAGCCCTGATGAGATCAGTCACTGGTATCAAGAGATGCTCAAAGGTGCAGCGGACTTTTTGATCAGCGGCGGTGAGGTCAATCTGGATTGGAATCACACCCAAATTACCCCGCCCAAAACCCAGCAAGAACGTTGGGAAGAACAAGCGGGTTACTCACCCTCGACCACGGCCGCAGTGATCGCAGGTCTTGTTGCCGCGAGTGAAATAGCCAAAGAAGCCAAGGATCCCGACTCCAGCAGCCGTTATCTTGCAGCCGCCAAAGACTTAAGTAATAGTTTAGAAAAACACTTAGTCACCACCCAAGGACTACTAAAAAACAGCGCAGGCGTCAGCGCGCCTTACTATTTACGTTTAAGCCCGAATGGCGAGCCAAACACCGCCGATACACTGGCGGCGAATAACGGTAAGCAAGGTTTAGATCAGCGTCAGATCCTCGATGGCGGATTTTTAGAACTAGTACGTTATGGCGTGCGCGGTGCAACTGATAAGCTGATCAATCAAAGCCTTCAATTGATTGATAACACTGAACTTGACTCTAATTTGCGCCTTAAATATGAGTTTACCGCTAAAGATGGCAGCAAAATCCCAGGCTTTAGACGTTATGGCAACGATGGCTACGGTGAGGATACGGTTTCTGGCAAGAACTATGCGGAATCGGGCAGCAACAGCGCCGATCAACGTGGCCGCGTCTGGCCCTTCTTCACCGGTGAGCGCGGTCATTTTGAATTAGCACTCGCCCAAGAAAAAGGCGAGCTAACAGGCAATAACTCGCAGCAAACCAAGCAGCAGTTGATCAACACCTATGTGCAAGGCATGGAAACGTTTGCGAATGCGGGCATGATGTTACCCGAGCAAGCGTGGGACGGTGTCGGCGATGCCACCCGCTACCATTACCAACTCGGACAAGGCACTAACTCAGCCACGCCGCTAGCCTGGACCCATGCCGAATACATTAAACTGGTGCGCTCAATGACCGACGGCCAAGTCTGGGATAACTACCCTATCGTCCCAGCGACATTGAAATAACGAGTTGAAGTGGCTTTTTGAAATAGTGTATTGAAATAGCGCATTGAAAAAATGTGCTGAAATAACACACTAAAACAGCGCATGAGCTTAACGATGCTTTAGCTTTAATAAATTAAGGGCTAGAACAACTCACAAATGTTGTTCTAGCCTTTTTTATATCTGGCTGTGACCTGTCAGACTCATTTTATAGAATTAATGCCCTTTTCATACTGAATTAAAGATGCATATCACCGAGTTCATTCACAACCAGTATACAGTGCGCAAAAAACAGACGAAGAATAGCCCTGTTATGCTAACAACATCCATCAAACCTGATGAAAGTTGCGGTGATCTTTTACATATATTTTTTTAACATTCAAATCCCTTCACAGGCTGACTTTCCCAAGCAACCAAATCGTGTTACATTATGTAATTAATGGCGGTTTAATTTGTTAACAGGATTTTTAATGCGACGTTTTTTGCGGGTAATGAAATGGATTTTAATCTCTCTATTATGTATTCCTGTCAGTTTATATTTCATTCTTCTGCTTATAAATTTTCGAGACAGTCCACCTTCTGAACTGGCACAAAACTACTTAGCCGACATCGCGGAAAATGATAATGCACTATCAAATCACCTTAACGATAATGCTTATGTATTTGTACTCGGTTTTGATGTCAGCAATACTGCTTCGCCAATGGATGTTGGACTAGAACGCCTCAAGAAGTTACAACACCTCGGGGTTATGGATAAACCTCAAGATAACCAACAAATCCGTTTTGAAAAGCCCCAATTACCGCTTGAACAATGCATCAAAGAAGATGATTTTCTCTCCAGCTGTAATGTAATGCTTAAACAAGAGAACAATCTTAACGCCTTACTCGATGAATATAATTGGTTAATCGTCCGCTACCAGCAGCTGCTTAATATCGGTACTTGGCAGGATGGCAGCCAATTTAATGTTTTTACAGATAGTATGCCCTTTACCCATCTGTTAGCAGCACAAAAACTCTATCTGTTTAATGTACTGACCGATGCCAGCACTATGGATCCCCTACAAGTCGCCGAGGCAATCAACCAAGATATGCTATTTTGGCAACGGCTATCAGCAAGCACTCATATGCTTATCGGTAAGATGATGAGTAATGCTGGAATGGAAGCGAATATGAAACTTGGAGAGTTGGTAATGAGTCAATTGCCGCATTCACAACTAATCGAGGCGTTACCACCAAGCTGGAAGCATGCACTGTCACCAGAAGTACTTTCGTTTGACAATGTAAAAAGGGGCGAATGGTATTACTTTACCCAGATAACCAGAGCGACACAGGTCACTAGTGATACTGACATAAATACAAAGCTAATAGAGTGGTTACTGCTACCATTGATGCAACACCAAGATACCGCCAATCGTTATGCCGCGATCCTAAACGACACGGCTCCCCTGAATGAATGTCCTAGCAATTTATCAATCGAAACTTTCAGCCAATACATCTATAACCCCGTAGGGAAATTCATACTCTGCTCTGGCATTATTTCATTAACCCCTTATCAGGAAAGGTTTAACAGACTTGAGCATCAACGAGCGGAGCTTGTTACTCGACTCCCACAAGATAGCACGAATATTAACTCCACTCTGACTGGCCAATTATAAGAATCGATATACAAAACATAGATATTTGTTATGGCTGACTCAGTTTATTCTTGCGCGGGAGTAAACTGATTTTTCCTGTTTTTCATCAGCTTATGCTGCGGATAATCTTGCGGCGTGCAACCAAATTGCATTTTAAAAGCCGCACTGAAACTGCTGACGCTCAGATAACCTAGACTATGTGCCACCCTAGTCGTGCTCTCTCCTTGGCTTAAGCTTTCAAGCGAATTTAACAAACGAAACCTTTGCCGCCATTGTCGATAAGTGAGCCCAGTTTCAGCTTTGAATAGTCGTTCAATCGTTCTCACACTCGCGCCGCCCATTTCGGCTAACTCGGTCAGGGTGTAATTCACTGTTGGGTGCCGGATCAACTTTTGGATCAAGCGGCTGAGTCTTGGATCTGAGCCTGCGGGTAAATGAGCATCTAGGCTGTCCAGAGTTTCGAGCTCATCAATGGCAACCAAACCCAGCCGATGCAGTTGTCCACTGCCTAAAAGGTGTGAACTCTCACAGAGTTTGAGCACCAGTTCGCGCATCAGCGCTGTCATCGTCACCATCACCACTTTTGTATCCTGTGGCCTAACATCATAGCTAGGATCAATATAGATATTGCGAGTGTGGGCGTGGGTTTCGCTGTTCACTTGATGGGGCAAATTGCAGGGGATCCACACCGCATGGGTTGAAGGTACCACCCAGACGGCATTGTCGCTGCGGACACGTAACAAGCCTTTCGCGGCCCAAAGTAGCTGCCCCGCGGATGAGAATGAGGCTCGATGCCCGCTTCCGCCGCCATATTGCGAGTATGGGTTAGCACAGGTCGATTGGCATCTGTGATAAACGCCACGTCACTGGGCGTTAATAATGTCGCTTTAGGAACAGGTTTTGACATATTACCCTCTTAAAACGCCAAACTAAGTCAGCTATCTTAGTTGGCATCTTTTACGTATTCAACCCAATAGGTCGGTAAACATGAAACGTTTTATTGACGTTAAACCGCTAGCGTTTTTCAGTGCACTGTTGATCGCTACTTTACTTGCACTTTTTCCGCTGAGTCAGCATCCCGCGGTGTTTTCCTATAGCGGTGGCGTAGTATTAGTGACCTTAATGTTTTGGAGTACAGGTTTTTTCCCGCCCTTTATGGCGGGATTAATATTTTTTGCCCTTGCCACCATTTTCAAACTCATTGAGCCGAGTGTACTTTTTTCAGGATTCGGCTCGACTGCGGTGTGGTTAATCATTTCAGGGTTTGTGATTGGCAGTGCCATCACTCAGTCTGGTTTAAGTCGCAGAATGGCCAGTTTGATTGCCCCCATACTGACCACAAGTTATCCACGCTTGATTGCGGGTTTGGTCTTTAGTGCCGTGCTGCTTGGCTTTGTGATGCCCTCATCCGTTGGCCGTGCGGTGGTCATGGTGCCAATTGGTATGGCGTTAGCTGAGCAAGTCGGTTTTGCTCGTGGTAGTCATGGGCGGATAGGCATTGCGACCGCCTTGGCACTGGCGTGTAACATGCCCAGTTTTGCCGTGTTGCCCGCGAATATTCCCAATATGATATTGGCGGGTTCCAGCGAGAATCTATTCAATATCCACTTTGGTTATACCGAGTATCTCTTGCTGCATTTTCCGATCCTTGGTTTGCTCAAATCGATATTGATTGTGGCGCTAGTCGTCTTCCTATTTCCTGCAAAAATTGATGAAAACCAGCCTGAACGCATTATTGAAACAGAAGCTTATAACCTTGGTATGCAAAAGAAAGTCACAGTATTACTTGCGATCACTTTACTGTTTTGGGTGACAGACTCACTGCACGGGGTCAATCCGGCGTGGGTTGGACTGACCACCGCTATCTTGTTATTGCTCCCCAAATGGGGAGTGCTTGAGCCTAAGAGTTTTAATAGTTCGGTGGATTTTGCGACCGTCATTTTTGTCGCGGCGGCCTTAGGTCTGGGAGCATTGGTCAATCAATCTGGACTTGGCACTGCGCTAGGCCAACTGTTCAGTGAATGGCTACCATTGCAGCAAGGGGCATCGTTTCTGAATTTCATGTCGTTATCGCTGATGGGGACGCTGACGGGATTGGTAGCAACGGTTCCAGGTGTGCCGACAGTGTTGTCCCCCATGGCGGCAGATTTTGCCAATGCAACTGGCTTCTCCACTCCTGCAGTATTAATGACGCAGGTGATCGGTTTCTCAACCGTGATTTTTCCTTATCAGGTTGCCCCGTTGATTTTGGCGATGCAATTATCCCAAGAGCCCTTAAGCAAACTACTTAACATCACCTTACCGCTGGCGGCAATCACTCTAATTGCACTTATCCCACTGGATTATCTGTGGTGGCTATGGCTCGGTTGGATTAACTAAATTGCGTTAACTAAAGCGGGCTAACTAAAATGCGTTAACTAAATTAAATTGACGAAACGCTCACCCTTGGCGGTATTGACGCCGCCAAGGGTGCTTTAGAGCAGCCATCATCAATTGCCCAGCACTCGACACTCTACAGCGCATACGATCAGCACACAGCTTACAACAAGTGCATCTTTGCGCTTGGGTCGATAACACAACTGTCCCCACATAAATTCTTTCGATAAGTTTCATTGTTAGACTATACTGTTCATACGTACAGTATACTGTGATTTATTATGATGATCCTAGGCCGCTTCGCCAAACATACCCAATATCGGCTCTCGCTATTTAGCTCCTTGATTGCCGCAGGATTTCCGTCACCAGCCCAAGACTATGTAGAACAAACATTAGATCTCAATGAGTTATGCATCAAGCATCCCGCCGCCACGTTTTTTGTCAAAGTCCAAGGGGATTCGATGATCGAAGCGGGGATTTTCTCCGGTGATATTTTGGTGGTGGATCGCTCATTACAGCCGGCCCACGGGGATACCGTTGTCGCAGCGGTGAACGGTGAGTTTACCGTAAAGCAATTACAACTGCGCCCTGTGGTGCAATTGCTGCCACGTAATGCCTTATTCTCCCCGATTGCCATCAATGATGAGTCTGAGTTAAACATCTTTGGGGTGGTGACCAACGTGGTGAAAAAGCTCAAATGACGCCCTCACTATTCGCCCTCGTCGATTGCAATAATTTTTATGCATCCTGTGAGCGGATGTTTAGGCCAGATTTAGCTGGCAGGCCGATTGTAGTGTTATCCAATAACGATGGCTGCGTCGTCGCCCGCTCGGCAGAGGCAAAACAACTTGGCATCAAGATGGCGGTGCCTGTGTATCAAATCGCAAACCAACTCCGCCAGCATCACGTCGCGGTATTCTCCTCCAACTATGCACTCTATGCCGACATATCAAATAGAGTCATGACCACCTTAGAGCAAATGGTACCGAAAGTAGAAGTGTATAGTATTGATGAAGCGTTTTTAGACCTTTCTCGTCTCGATAAATGCATTGATATTCATCAGCTTGCCTTAGATATTTATCAACGGATACCGCAGTGGATTGGGATCAGTGTTTGCGTCGGCATTGGACCGACAAAAACCCTCGCTAAACTGGCAAACCATGCCGCGAAACGTTATCCCGCAACGCGGGGCGTGGTTGACTTGCGCGACCGTGAACGCCAACGACGGCTGATGGCGCTTATCCCTGTCGACGAAGTCTGGGGAATAGGCCGTAGGCTTACAAAACGCTTGAACATCATGGGTATAAATACCGCGTTGCAATTGGCGGATGCGCATCCAAAGCTTATCCGCGACACCTTTTCTGTCACCGTCGAGCGCACGGTACGCGAACTTAACGGCATTGCCTGTGATGACATACAAGAGGTCGCCGCCACTAAGCAACAAATTATCAGCTCCCGATCCTTTGGCAGCCGTATTGATAATTTAGAAGCGATGCAACAGGCAATCAATGAATACACTTTTAGGGCCTGTGAAAAACTGCGCTCCGAGCGCCAGTACGCTAAAGCAATGTCGGTATTTGTCCGTACTAGCCCTTTTAGCGATGCAACTCCCCAGTACAGCAAATCACTGTCGGGCTGTTTAGTTCGCCCCAGCAATGATACGCGTGATTTTGTCACCCTTGGCCAAAGCCTACTGCAACGCATTTGGCGTGAAGGTCATGCCTATGCAAAGGCCGGTGTCATGTTAGGGGATTTTTTTGGTGCAGGCGTGTTTCAGCTCGGATTATTCGATGACGTCACGCCTAGACCTAAAAGCAAGGAGTTGATGCAATTACTCGATAAAGTGAACCACAGCGGTCATGGAAAAATTTGGTTTGCAGGACAAGGTATTGACCCGACTTGGGGAATGAAGCGTGAGCAGCTTTCCCCTCGTTACACCACCCAATGGGCACAATTACCCATAGTGAAATAATCAACAAATCCAGTGGCTAAATGACCGCCTGCGAATTACAGACCCCACCTAACGCTAAAATCCATATAACACTAAAACCCATCTAGATCTAAAAAACATATACCGCTAAGCCCCGTTGGGTGTTAACGCTAAAGCGGCATTAACACCCATCAAGCTTTGGCTCATTCCGCCTTAACACTCTTCATCGCTGAGATCTTCAAAGTACCAGTAGCCTAGATTCACCCACTCGGTAAGTTGCGTGAGCAAATCAGCATGGGCTAACCAAGGGGCTAAGGCAGCTTTATCCAACTGATTACTATCACATAGTAATGGGATCACTGCGGCCAATTCGGCTGAAAGCTGATACTTATCACCATTAATATAGACAACGCCCTGTGCCACATTAATATCAAAATACAAACAGCGCAGCCCGCCGAGGCGAATAAGCGGCTGCTCATCGAGCCAAGCGAGCACTTCGTCTTGCGTGATGTCCAATGGCTCATCGGGTAAATCTAAGGCGCATTTTGACTGAGTTAAATAGCGGCCCGAAAACTCGCTCACCAGTTCATCGGTCAGCATATTGGTCAGTTGGGTGCGTAACCGCGCTAAATCGCCATTATCGACACAACCACTGCGGGTGGTCAGCTCGCGGTCTGGATCTGAAATCTGCTGTGCGCCTAAATCCTGTTCAGACAAATGATCGGCCAAAGCACTTATCATATCTTTGGCAGAGGCGGTGCGATAACCCACAGAGAAACTCAAAGACTGCTCTAAGGTTATGCCGTCATGGGGGAATCCAGGGGGAATATAAAGGATGTCGCCAGGCAACAACTCAGTATCGATAATCGGGTCAAAGGCTTCGGTGTGCAGCAAAGCGGGATGGGCGGCAAACTCTTTGTGCGGCCCCAGATCGCCCACACGCCAACGGCGACGTCCTGAACCTTGGCAAATAAACACATCATACAGATCGATATGCGGCCCCACGCCACCGCCTGGCGTCGCGAAGCTCACCATCACATCATCTAAACGCCAGCGCGGAATAAAATCAAAGCATTGGATCAAGGCCTCCGCATCGGGCACCCAGTTATTCAAAGCTTGGACGATCAGAGTCCAATCCCGTTCACCGAGATGATCGTAGGAATCAAAGGGACCAAATTCCGCCTGCCATTGGCCAGCTTGTTGGTACACCCGCCGAGATTCCACCAGCTCATCCATGGCTAAGCCAGCTAATTCTTCGGGCGAAACTAAATCTTGAAAATGCTTGAATCCTTGGCGGATCACCAAGGGTTTTTTCTGCCAATACTCTGCTAGAAATTGCGCGGGCGTTAAGCCGTTAATATCGAGTTGCATGGGTTGCTCACAAACCAAACTGTTATTCATAGCAGCAAATGCTAACAGGAAGCGAAACCAAGAAAGCTCGACCGGATCAACAAAGCATTAAGTCTTTTGTCAGCATCAATGTGATAGTGAATTTACTAACGTATTGAATTACAATCGGCTTATCAAAAAGCATTTCGCCACAAACAGCGCTAATGCTGACACATCATTTATTGAGTCCATGTAAGATCTATGCCTACATCAGCTGCTAACACTTTGGTCGTGCTCGACTTTGAAACCACGGGGCTGTCGCCCAATCAAGGGGATCGCGCGATTGAAATCGGGGCTGTGCTGATTGAAGACGGCGTGATCACCCAAAGATTTTCTGAATTAATGAACCCAGGATTTAGAATAAGTCGCTTTATTGAGGACTACACAGGGATCAGCAATCAAATGCTCAGAGACGCGGCGCCCTGCAATGAAGTGATGGCGCGTTTTGCGGACTTTATCGCCGATCACAATTTAGTTGCCCACAATGCGGCGTTCGATCAGCGCTTTTTAGATGCGGAGTTTGCCCAAATTCGCCATCGTTATCTTGGGCAATTTGGCTGTTCCTTGCTGGTGGCGAGACGTTTGTATCAAGCGGCACCCAATCATCAGTTAGGGACTTTAGTGCGCTATAAACAGTTGCCAACCGATGGCACCTTTCACCGTGCCTTAGCCGATGCCGAAATGACCGGCCATTTGTGGCTAGCTATGCTGGCAGACCTTCAACAAGAGTTTGGACTCTGCTCACCAACCTTTGAATTACTGCAAAAATTAGCGAAGAAAACCAAAGCAGATGTGCCAAAATTTTTGCGTCAATACGCAGGCAAGTGATCAAAAAACAACGCCGCTAAATGATAGTAAAAAGCCGATATATCCTAGGATTATCGGCTTTGTTCCATCAGCTTAGTTTCAACAGGTAAAATTAACGATTCAATCGGTTGCCGACAAAAACATTATGCTAGCGGTAACGGCTTAAGCGGCGCGCTATCAATGCCGCAGGAGCTGCGAACCACTAAGGTTGTCGGAATAAGCTGCGCACTCACCTCTTGTCCGCGGATAAGTTTGAGTACACTGTCGACTAAGATCTCACCGGCTAATTGGGTATTCTGCTTAATGGTCGTTAATGGCGGATTGGCAAAACTCGCCACCGGAATATCGTCATATCCCACAACTGCCACTTGCTCAGGGACTGAAATGCCCTTTTCTTTCAACGCCCGAATCGCGCCGATGGCAATCAAATCGCTGGCCGCAAATATCGCATCAAACTTAGCGCCTTGGGCAATCAACACCATAGCGGCATCGTAGCCTGAACTTTCTGTGCTGATGGCCGACACTTGCTTAGTGCGATCCACGGGAATATTCGCCGTTTGTAGCGCCTTCACATGGCCTAAATATCTGTCCCTAAACTCAGGGCTGTGGCTCGAAGCATCGCCTAAAAAGGCAAAAGCGTTACGGCCAAGGGAAATCAAATGCTCTGTCGCAATCAAGCCGCCTTGATGATTATCACAGCCAATCGACAACACAGACTTATTATTATGCTCGGCGCCCCAAATCACAAAATGGGTATTCTGCGCTAACAGTCGCTCCAGCTTTTGCTCGTAATCCATATAGTCGCCATAACCGAGCAGAATAATGCCATCGGCTTTATTGCTGTCTTCATAATCGGCGTGCCAATCGCTGGATAATTGCTGAAAAGAAACAAGTAAATCATAACCCTGCTGCGCAGTTGCTCGGGTAATTGAACCTAGCATAGACAGAAAAAAGGGATTGATTAACGAGTCATCATTGGTGGGGTCTTCACACAATAACAGCGCTAAGGTATGGCTATTTTGGGTGCGAAGATTACTGGCGTTTTTATCAACCTTGTAATTCAGCTCTTTAGCAATGGCTTGAATACGTTGACGGGTCTCTAAATTGACTAACGGACTGTTTCTAAGGGCACGGGAAACCGTAGACTGGGATACGCCAGCACGATAAGCAATATCAATCGAGGTCGCTTTCGATGCCATAGAGAGGAGGTGACCTTAGTGATTATTTTGCGTCGATACTAAAACAGTTCCGCTAACTTGTATAGACGAATGCATTAACATCCGTCTTACACTTAGATTTTCTGCTTAAATGCCAAGCTGATCGAGCAAATCATCGGCGTCAGTATCAATGGCGCGAGTCGCAATGGCGGGTTTGTCGGCCATCTTCACCCAAGGCGAAACATTCGAGGTTGAGTCCTTATTACCGCCTATCGTACTGTGCTGCTCTAACAGGCTGTCGGGGTCGAATTCTTCATCGTAAACAAATTCATTTAAACGAATGAACTCAGTTTTATCCATGGCAAATTCGAGGTAGAAAATATGATTGTTTTCAGTTCTAAACGACACTCTACGGGCGACCGCATCATCTAAGTTAGCATCGATTGAAATAGTTAACTCTTTATTAATCGTCAACATTTTTGGCTGACTTTGGCTGATTGACGTTTGCAATTCTTTTGAAATTTTATTAATAAAATCCCCTAAGATTTGGTTCATCAACTCACCCATCACGTTACTCACTTCATCTGACGTATGCGAAAACGCCAACTCAGATTCAGGCATGCCCATGTTCAGCATGTAGCGACGGTAGATTTCAATCGCCGCCGAAGATGAAAAGTTAATGACGACTAGGCCCGAAAAACCACCATCAAAAATCGAGAAACAACCAAGATCGGGTTTTAGACGCGTGCGCGCGATACTTTGTACCATACCTGCGTGGGTAACATTACTGGCACTGGTGCTAGAGAGTACGTGGGCGACTGAGTGACATAACTTCAGTAAAATATCATCCGACGTTACGATAGTATTTGTGGTCATAATCGATTCTCAAACTGAATAATGCATTAATCTTGCGCGTAAAAGCGTAAAAAATCAAAATTAAAACAATCGATTAGCCTAATTTAGCAAGGCCGTAAAGTTAACATAACGCTAACTTATTGATATTTAATAGGTCAGATAAAACCTGCAACGTGCAACGACTTAAAAAACTGCATAACTTAATAAGAACATGCCCCATAATGCAACAGATTAAAATTCCCTATCATCATTTCCTGCTTTAGATCAAAGAAACTTATATTTTATAACGGCTTTTACTGAATTTATGTCACAGATGATTCAATTGAGATTGATTCGCAGGTATATTAAGCAACAATTATTAGCCTTTGAGAAACCCCAATGATCACGTTTTTGCGCCGATTTACTATCTTGCAACGCTTAATGATGATGCTTCTTATGGCCGCGATAGGGACTGTGTGTTTTGCCAGTTTTTCGATTAAGGAGCAGTACAGCAATTTAATTGAGCAGAAATGGCTACAGATAGACGGTCAACTCGCAAGCATGTTAAGCGTGATAGATGTACATCGTCAGGATGCGCTCAAAGGTAAATACAGCGAAGAAGACGCCAAGAAAGCTGCCGCTGAGTTAATCAATCAGACTCGCTATTCTGGCTCAGGCTATTTCATTGTTATTGATGATAATAATCAAATCCTCGCCCACGGTGACAATGCAAGTCTTGTTGGCACCTCAGCATTAACGTTTAAATTACCCAATGGCACTAATCCATTGGCCACTATGCTGCCATTAGCGCGGGCGAAATCGAAAACCACCCTCGAATACCCCATAGCCGATCCTATGACTCGCGCTATCGAAGATAAGCTCGCCGAAGCCCGTTACTACCCGCAATGGGGCTGGACAGTGATAACAGGCGCCTATCTCAGTGATGTGAAAGCGAGTTTAAAGTCAGTTATTATCGATTACCTGATTATCATGTTTTTAATTTCAGTGCCGATTTTTGCTTTCTTCCTTGTGCTTAATCATTCCATTACCTCGCCATTGAATGATGCCATTGATGCCCTTGAAGATATTGCCCAAGGCGAAGGCGACTTAAGCCAGCGCATTAATGCCCAAGGTAAAGATGAAATTGCCCACCTTGCCCGCGCCTTTAACATGTTTGCGCAAAAAATTGGCGACATGGTCGGCCATTTACAGCCTTTAGGCCAAGCATTAGACACAGACGCCAAACAGCTCTTAATTGCAGTTGAAGAGTCTAATCAAAGTGCTGAGCATATCCACAGAGAAACGGGTAGCGTTGCCACCGCAGTCAATCAAATGCTCTCGACCACCCACGAAATGGCGAGCAACACCCAGCAAGCGGCCGATGCGGCGAACAGCGTAAAAGAACAAGCACAGCAAAGCCAAGTGGTGATCGACAACACGGTCAGCAATACTGAAAAGCTGGTGGCTGAATTAAAAGCCTCTGAGGTCATCACCCAAAAGCTGGGCGTCGCCTCACAGCAAATCGGTAGCATTCTCGATGTGATCCGCAGCATTGCTGAGCAGACAAACTTGCTCGCCCTTAATGCCGCCATTGAAGCTGCGCGAGCGGGGACCCATGGCCGCGGTTTTGCTGTAGTTGCCGATGAAGTCCGCGCCCTCGCCACTCGCACCCAAGACTCGACCAATGAGATCCAAAAAATCATTAGCGAGATCCAATCTGGTGTCGGCTCAGTAATGAAGAGCAACAATCAAACTCAGCTGCAATCCGATGAGCTGCAAGCCCAAGCCCACGAAGCGGGTAAAGCCATGGCGGCGATTCTGCAATTGATTGCC
Source organism: Shewanella sp. 1180_01 (assembly GCF_052850535.1). Lineage (NCBI taxonomy): Bacteria > Pseudomonadati > Pseudomonadota > Gammaproteobacteria > Alteromonadales > Shewanellaceae > Shewanella > Shewanella sp. 1180_01. Next base: position 56,516 of record NZ_VXCT01000004.1, on the reverse strand, counting down.
CATATCAGTGATATGAACACGCAATTAGCCAGTGCCACCGAAGAGCAATCACTGGTGACGGAAGAGATTAATCGAAATATTTGTAATATTTCGGAATTAACTGAAGTCTCAGTCAAAGCCAACGAGAGCAATAGCCATGCGGCTCAGTCACTGCAAGACATTAGCCAAGACATGTCCCGCACCTTGGGTCAGTTTAAAATCTAACTAACAGTATATGAGCTGTATAACTTGTCGACAGGGGCGCCATAGAGCGCCCTTTTCGTTGCACACGTTTTCCAGTAACCCTGGTTAACCGCTAGCTCACCAACAATGAATTTCAACGAAAAAGTCCCATTAACCACAAATTCTCTGTCACGCTAACGTTTGATATGCGGTATGCTTTAGCCTTAAAAATCCAACCGAGAAACTACCATGCGAATGACCTTAGCCGTTCACCCTGAACAGTACACAATTCATAGCTTTAGCCCGAATGCCGTATTGCCCAGTGAGGTTTTTGCACAGGACATGTATTTCATTGGTAAAACCCAAGAAGGTTTATCTTTAGTCATTTCCAGTGAGATGGAACTCGACAGCCTAGAGCAAGAACCGGGCTGGTGTTGTTTTGAAGTGCTCGGGCCACTCGGATTCTCGATGACAGGCATTTTATCTAAAGTGTCTGGCACCTTAGCGGACGAACAAATCAGTATTTTTGCGATTTCCACCTTTGATACCGACTACATACTCGTGAAAAATAATCGCCTCAAAAGTGCCATCGCCGCCTTGAAAAAACAGGGCTACCACATCATAGAATCGAAAGACGAAGTGTAATACCCCTTTAAATATGAGCTCATCCACTATGTACGAAAAATCTGTCACCATTACCGCCAAACATGGGATTCACACCCGCCCTGCAGCTTTACTGGTTAAAGAAGCCAAAACCTTTGACTGCGATGTCATGGTCGAATGTAATGGTAAGCAAGCCAGCGCTAAGAGTCTGTTTAAGCTACAAACTTTAGGGCTATATTCTGGCGTCACGGTAAGAGTGTTTGCCGAAGGTGAACAGGCACAAGCCGCGGTTGAGAAAGTCTCCGAGCTGCTGATCACGCTAAGCTAGGCCTTTATCCTATTTACTAGTGCACTGATTAGCACACTAATCTCTAAGTACTTACATGTAGATCTTACCGACGAGGGATAAGTTGAAAGGGATTCTGTTCGTGCCAATAGTTTACATGCCAACGCTTTACAAACTCAACGCCACTCAACTAGACTCGCTAGCGCTAACGGGCACTCAGTTCAGTGGTTAATTTAGGAAGGGATATGTCAATAACGGGGATTATAGTGTCATCGGGAATTGCCTTTGGTCAGGCACTTCACCTTATTCACACCGAACACCACCTCGATTATCGCCCTATTCCCCTGTCGAAAATTCCCCAACAACAGGGCAAGTTTACCAAAGCCTTGCAAGAGCTACAGGCACAACTGGCCCACAGCCAAGCCGCACTCGATAGCGATTCAGAAAATTATCAGCTGATCGAAGCCGATTTATTGTTATTGGAAGACGATGAATTAATCGAGCAAGTGAACGATGCGATTCGTACCTTACAACTGTCGGCAAGTGTGGCGGTTGAACGCATATTTGCCCATCAAGCCAACGAGTTACAATCCCTAGATGATCCCTATTTAGCTAATCGAGCCCAAGATGTACGCTGTTTAGGCCAACGCGTTGTCGCCGCGATCAATGGCCATTTAAACCAAGGGCTCGAAAAACTCGACAGACCCACCATCTTGTTGGCACAAGATTTAACCCCCGCCGAATTTGCCTTGCTGCCAAGGGAAAACCTCTGCGGTATTGTGCTCAAAACTGGCGGTTTAACCAGTCATACGGCGATTTTAGCCCGAGCTGCCGGCATTCCAGCCATCTTAAGTTGTCAGTTTGATGCCGATTCGATCCCCAACGGCACGCCCTTAGTACTCGATGCGCTCAATGGTGAGCTTTGCGTTAATCCCAATCCTGATCAACAGGCAAGACTTACCGTCACCTTTCACCACGAACAGGCAAGACGGGCGGCGCTGCAAACCTATAAGGATGGACCCGCGCAAACCCAAGATGGCCATATTGTGGGGCTTATGGCTAACGTCGGCAATCTCAACGACATCACCCATGTCAGCGATGTTGGCGCCGATGGTATAGGTTTGTTTCGCACCGAATTTATGCTGATGAACGTCAGCACCCTGCCCGATGAGAAAGCCCAATACAGCTTATATTGCGATGCATTGCACGCTCTGGGCGGTAAGACCTTTACCATCCGCACCTTAGATATCGGTGCCGACAAAGAACTGCCTTGCCTGTGCCAAGAAATAGAAGATAATCCCGCCTTAGGGCTGCGCGGCATTCGCTACACCTTGGCACACCCCGACTTATTTAAAACCCAATTGAGGGCTATTTTGCGCGCCGCAAACCACGGTCCGATCCGCTTGATGTTCCCTATGGTTAATCAAGTCGAAGAATTGGATGAAGTGTTTGCACTGATTGCCCAGTGCCAAGATGCCCTGGAAGAAGAAGAGAAAGGTTACGGTGAACTCAGCTACGGTATCGTTGTCGAAACCCCCGCAGCGGTATTTAACCTCAATGCTATGCTGCCACGACTCGACTTTGTCAGCATTGGCACCAATGATTTAACCCAATATGCAATGGCAGCCGATAGGACCAACCCGCAGCTTACCCGCGACTATCCGAGCCTTTCGCCTGCCATTTTAGCGTTAATTAACATGACAATAGTCCAAGCAAAAGCGGCCAATGTGAAAGTGTCGCTGTGCGGCGAACTGGCCAGTTCACCACAAATTGCACCGCTGTTAATCGGCATGGGGCTGGACGAACTCAGTGTTAACTTAAGCTCACTGTTAGAAGTCAAAGCTGCCATTTGCCAAGGCAACATCCAACAATTTTCGGCGCTGGCGCACACTGCATTACAACAAGATAGAATTGCAGGTCTACAGCAGTGTATAACAAGCTATAAATAGAGACATTTATTCGTTATGCTGCATTACAGAACAAAAACAATGACAAAAACAAGCAAAAGAGGCTCTAGATTATGGGATTTTTAAGCCGAATTAGGCGCTTGGTATCGGGTCAGACTCAGTTAGCTGGCGGTATCATGGTATATGCCCCCGTTTCCGGCGATATCGTCGCTATTGAAAAAGTCCCCGATGTGGTTTTTGCAGAGAAGATTGTCGGTGATGGCATTGCCATCGCCCCCAAAGGCGAATTAATTCTTGCGCCTATCGACGGCACCATCGGAAAAATTTTTGAGACAAATCATGCCTTCAGCATTGAGTCTCCCCAAGGTTTAGAATTATTTGTGCACTTTGGCGTCGGCACAGTCGAGCTGAGGGGCAAAGGTTTTAAACGTTTAGCCCAAGAAGGCCAAGAAGTGAAAGTCGGCGATCCGATTTTGTCCTTCGATATTGATTATCTTAAAGACCAAGTCGACAGCCTACTCACCCCTGTCGTGCTGGCAAACATGGAAGACGTCAAATACCTAGACAAGGCCCAAGGCAGTGTCACCGCAGGTAAAGACGTGATCTTTACGGTACAGCTCTAATTTAACATGCATCGTTTATCGGTTGTGTTTTGAATAATAAAAGGCTGGCTCACAATCATGAGCCAGCCTTTTACGTTTTTGGAAACCGAGCCTAACAAGGTATTTGAATTCGCCAAGCTGTAGCAGTCTCGATACACAGCACTTAGAATAATCCATTTCGGTCGTTTTCACGCTCAGCCATCACGTTAGCTGCAACGAGCTGATACATAGCTCTAGTACACTAATCCGCTTTAAACATGGCAAAATCGGGTCGCGGTAGTCTATCTAAAATACTGTACAGATAAATCACCAATACCGAGAGTGCGGCGCCAGTCAAAAACAGCCACTGACCGCCAAAATGATCCAATATAATACCGCCGCCAAGGGGCGCGAGCGCAAAGCCTAAGTCATAGAATGAGGCGGCGCCAAAGTAAGCACCACGAAGATGGTCAGGAGCTAGGCGGTCGATATGCACATTCATAGTGGGAAACAAAATCGTCTCGGCGACACTCATCACCACAATTGCGCCTATCCAGCCCCAAAAAAGATCCAGCGGATTAAATGCCAGCCAGATCTGTGAGCAGATCAGTAACAGCAATCCGATTTGAATCCGTTTGACAAGCGGAAAACGGGCCATGAGTTTCAATAGCAAAAATTGGGTTGAGATAATCACCATAGCATTAGTGAAAATCATGCCAGAAATTAACGTCAGTAAATCAGGCGCGCCAGCACGAGTGAGATATTGGATCAACGAACTGTCCATTTGGGCATAAATGAACATACATAAAATATTGGCGAAAATTAAACATTGCAGCAGTTTATCTTGCAATAGAATGGCGACAATTTGCTTACGGCTCACGACAGCCGCTTTTTTCGTGCTCGTCTCAGTATCACTCAATAAGCCATTCACGCCACGATTAACACCGTCACTTGTTATGCCATTTACACAGCCATTTACACAGTCACATGCACACTCACTTGCACCATCACTTTCAGTGCCACTCGTAGCGTCACTTAAATTGTCATTCGATGAGGCGCCAGCCGCCAAAGCCGCATCCTGACGGTTTTGATGGTTAAATCCCCAGTACAACATAATTAACAGCACGGCAAAGGCCACTGCAGTAAGGTAAAAACTGGACTGCTTGCCCGTAAGACCAAGCCATACCCCAAGCATAGGGCCAACGGCGCAGCCCACGTTGACGATGAAATACAGCGACTGCATCGCTAATTCGCGCGTCTTAGGATCGGCAATGATGTCACCAATAGCCGCCGATGTCAGTGGTCGCCATAATGAAGTCGCCATAGAGCAAAGGGTCATCACAACCACATACCCTTCGACAGAATTGGCTTCAGCCAATAACGAAAACGAGATGATATAAAGGATGCCCGTCAGGTACATCAGCTTATGACGACCTATTCTGTCGGACAATGAGCTACCAACAAAGCTGGTAAATACCGAAATAATCGCGGCGCTGGACAAGACCATGCCGACCTCAGTGGCACTTAGCGCGAATTTCTCATATAAAATAACGGCCAAAAATGGCCATACCATGTAATAACTGCCACGGGTGATAAAAGACCCAAACAAAAATATCCACATCAAGCGCGGAAATTGCTTAAATCGCTGCCAAGAAACATCGCTGTGCATTTTAATCCTTTAAAAGTCGCGCTAGAGTCAACGCCAGATATCAAACTGATTTTAATAAGAAAATAATATATAACAGACAGCTTAAGTTAAACAAGTGTAAAGGAAGATACGGAGTAACCAAGGGATAACTCATCCAGTAATACAGCAACGGCATGAGTAATAATTCGACAAAATTTACAACCTAAAATGGGACCATAAACACTTGTTGATCACAAAAACTTAAAAATAAATATGACGACTTGTTTTAGAATGAAATGATGACTATACCTCTAAGAAAGCTTTTTGATATTCAAGAGGAAAAACAATGAAATTTAGTCATAAGATTGTAGCTGCATCCTCTATATTACTTTTAGTCACAGTAACGCTGTTAACATCCAAACAATACTCTTCAATTCAAAATGAAATGAAGTCACAGGTTGAAGCCAGTGTTACCGAAATTGTCGATGGGGTTAGAAATACTGTTTCGTCGGAAATTGAATCCCGTAAACAAATGGCCGCTTACACGACAAGTCTATTGGAGCAAGATCTCAGCCCCACACATATTACTTCTGTTATTACTCGTCCAGTTGTTAAAAACACCTTCATACTTGTCGGATTCGGCTATGAAAAAGATGGTAGCAACATAAATAACAATCCTAGTTGGGACCCTGGCGCCGGATGGAACCCACGAATTCGTCCTTGGTACATAGATGCAAAAAAATCCGATAAGCTGATTATCACTGCGCCCTATGCTGACTCAGCATCTGGTGAAATTCTCGTCTCAATTGCAACACCGGTAAAAGATAATGGCGAGTTCATTGGGGCTATTTTCTACGATGTCAGCCTCGTAGGTCTAGCCAAACTCGTCAATGAGGTTAAGCTCTTTAATGCAGGGTATGTCTTTATTATTTCAGGAGATGGCACGACAATCGCGCACCCAGAGTCAAAACGAAATGGCACGCCAATGAGCGACTATTTACCACATGTTGAAGTGACGGAGAAGCCACAAAAAGTCAGCATAGATGGTAAAAATTATACCTTAGATTTCTCTCGAGTTTCAGGAGAGGACTGGTATGTCGGCGTTATCTTAGATGAAGATATAGCCTATGCTGCAGTCACAAACCTACGCAATAGTTCTATTATCTATTCCGTTATTGCCTTAATCATCAGTATCACAGTACTACTATTTTTGATTATCCGTTTAATGCGCCCATTACAAACCTTAAATGATGCTATTCAAGATGTTGCCTCCGGCGAGGGTGATTTGACTCAACGCTTAAATACTAAAACAGACACTGAGTTTTCAGCATTGGCAATAGGATTCAACACCTTCACTGCAAATCTACAGCAACTGATCATTCAATCTAAGTCAATTGGGCAACTCATACATAAAAGCTCAGAAATGACATCGTTAGAATTACAGCAATCTACTAATGCCATGAACTCGCAACTCCATGAACTAGAACAACTTGCAACTGCGATGCACGAAATGGCCACCACGTCTTCAGACGTAGCCCGTAATGCTCAAGGGGCGTCATCCGCCGCAAAAGAGGCTGATGAAGCGACAAATGTGGGTTCCAAAGTCGTCAGTGATACCACAAATGCTATTAACGCTCTGTCATCAAAAATCGATATGGCTGTTGCTGAAGTAAACACCTTAGGGTCAGCAACAGACAACATTGCCACTATATTGAAAGTCATTAATGACATTGCAGATCAAACAAATTTATTAGCCTTAAACGCAGCCATTGAGGCAGCAAGAGCTGGTGATTCTGGTCGTGGTTTTGCTGTGGTCGCAGATGAAGTCAGAACCCTCGCCCAAAGGACTCAACAATCTACAACTCAAATCCGTAACATGATAGAGCAACTCCAAACAGGAGCAAGGGCTGTTGCAGAGGTCATGAGTCAAAGTAAAGACAATGCAAAAGATGCGGTTACACTCGCCCAAGGTGCTAATACCGCATTAGACAAAATTCGTGAAGCAATATTGCAGATCAGCGATATGAATCTACAGATCGCCTCTGCAGCCGAAGAACAAAGTTTAGTTGCCGAAGAAATTAATAATAATACAATTAGAATTAAAGACTTATCCGTCCAAGTATCAGACACAGTTATTCATGCCAATACGGCTATGCATACGCAAACTCAGTACATCAAAGAGCAAGATACCATCCTTAATAAATTCATTGTTTAGGTATAGTAAGTCATGGATTCATCCATGACTTACGGTGGAAATCTTAATAAAGGTACTCATCATGAGCAGAATCGCATTGTTCGTACTAGGCACTATTCTTCAAATACCGCTACAGGCTAATGCCCAAGAAACGGAAGAGTCAGATCGACTGCAGCAGCTAGAGCAAAGAGTGAAGGAATTGGAGCAACAAGCGAAAGCTGCACAAACCAGTCCATCAATGCAATCCTCCTTACGCAATAGCCACTTTTCTCTCTACGGCTCGCTGCGTCCAACCTTAGAATACCAAGACAAAGCAGACGATGTATGGGATATAGGTGATGCCCTCTCTCGTTTAGGGGTCAAAGCTGATACCGAGTTTGCCCCAAATTGGCATGCTATTGCCCAAGGAGAATGGAAGATTCGCCTCGATGATAATGGTCGATTCGGTGAGGCGCGCCTCGCATTCGCCGGAATAGGCTCTCCCTTTGGTCAGATAACCTTTGGACGTCAACGGCCAGTGCAATACACTTTAGTCGCTGAGTACATTGATATTTTTAACAATGCAAACAGCCCGTTTGGTTACAACCAAGAGAGTCCATTCTTTGTTAATAATGCTTTGATATACGAACTGAAACTCAAACCCGTTACTGTAATGGCTTCTGCAATTTTTGATGGCAACTCTGGTGGCAGCGGCGCTGATACTATTAATGTCGGAGCCGGTTTTGACAAGAATGGATTACACTTAGGCGCCGCATATTTACAACAAGATGTCTATGCCAACGCGAATAGAACTGGAAAAGAACAACTGACAGGCGCGGTTATCTCATATGAGTTTAGCTCTGGTATATATGCTGCTGTTGGCTATCAAGCTAAAGATTACGAGTTTGAAACTGCAGTCAACCGCACTGGTAGTACTTTTGACAGTGCACTGGCTATCCCTTTTGCTAACGCCTATAAGCTAAAATTAGGGTATTTTTGGTTTAAAGATGGGATAGAAGATACTAGCAGTCAGGATTATGATGGCTATAACCTCACCTTAGAATGGCAAATTGCGGCAAATGTCCGTACACATTTAGAATACTTACAACAAAATAATGATCAACGCGAAGATGACACTATTATCGCCTTAGGCATTCGCTATGATTTTGATTTAAATTGGGAGTTCTAATTCAGATTCGTTTTATTCAAATTGGCAAAATATAGGGTTAGAGATGCAACAAATCTATGGCTTAAACCTAATGTCAGGAATAATCCCCTGCAGTAAAAGTAGCAGATCCAAAATTTGCGCTAGCTCAACTTCCTAACATCTAATCAGCGAGATAGCGGTAGTTTGTTACCGCCTCTCGTAACGTTTAAAAAATTCACTGCAGCTCTAATTATCGCCCTTAAGTGCAATCTTAACTGCAATATGAAGCGCAACAATTAGAGGCTTAAATAGTAAATTTCATTATTTCAACTTAAGCAAAAGTGTCGACTGGCTCCCCTTTGCCCGCCTCTTTCGCGCGCTCTTGGGATGACTCATTAACTTCCTCTACTTTCTGAGGCGAGATATTGGCTTGTTTCTGTTGAGCTTGTATCGATGATGACTGCATGCTCGCAGATGATTGACCCACATTGGCGATATTCATGATGATTTCCCTCAACTAATGACAACGATTACACGCTTAGACATTAGAGCGGAAAACTTAAGTGACGCTTAAGCCTTTAGCCTATTTTTAATACAAACGAACAGACTTTCCCCCATGCTCAGATAACGCTTACAGCCCGCAACAACAGGCATATAAAGGCGGATGCACTGACATTTTTATGCTCACGCTATCTCAGCGACACATCCCACTTGTGACATGCGCCGCACAATGCCACAATGCCAGCAAAATCAATGCTTGCCAGCCAAGCGTCCATCCACACTGGAGCATCATTTTGACCCTCTACGGTATTAAGAATTGCGATACAGTGCGTAAAGCACGCAAATGGATTGAAAATCATCAACTTCCAGTTCACTTCCATGATTTTAGAGATGACGGCCTACGTCAAGAAGACCTCGAATTCTGGTGTAACACCTCAGGCTGGGAAACCGTATTCAATAAGCGCAGCACGAGCTTTCGTGCACTCAGTGACGCAGACAAAACCGATATCGATCAAGCCAAAGCCATTCAACTTATGCTGGCGCAACCGACACTGATCAAACGCCCCGTCTTGGTCGTCGGTGAACTGGTGCTGATTGGCTTTGATGAAGCCGCCTATAAAAGAGTATTTTCACTATGATGCCAGCCGATGATTATCCCGTAACGGAACTAACAAAAGCGCTGATCGCCCGCCCTTCAGTGACGCCACTTGATGAAGGCTGTCAAACCTTAATGGCTGAAAGACTCAGCGCCATCGGCTTTAATATCGAACCTATGGTTTTTGAAGACACCACCAATATGTGGGCTCGCCGTGGTAATGAAGGTCCGGTCTTTTGTTTTGCCGGCCACACAGATGTTGTCCCAACGGGTGATGTGAGCCACTGGCACACGCCGCCTTTTGTGCCCACTATTATCGATGGCTACTTATATGGCCGCGGCGCGGCGGACATGAAAGGTTCATTGGCGGCTATGGTGATTGCCACCGAACGTTTTGTGGCTAAACATCCCGATCATCATGGCTCAATCGCCTTTTTAATCACCAGCGATGAAGAAGGCCCCTTCATCAACGGCACGACGCGAGTCATTGATACCTTAGAAGCGCGCAACGAGAAGATCACCTGGGCGTTAGTCGGCGAACCCTCATCAACCCTAAAGCTGGGCGATGTGGTCAAAAATGGTCGCCGCGGCAGTTTAACCGGCAACTTAACCGTGAAAGGCATTCAAGGCCACGTGGCCTATCCACATCTTGCCGATAATCCAATCCACAAAGCCGCGCCTTTCTTAGCCGAGCTGAGTCAGATGCACTGGGATAATGGCAATGAGTTCTTTCCGCCCACCAGCTTCCAAATCGCCAATATTAATGGCGGCACCGGCGCATCGAATGTGATCCCCGGCGCACTGGACGTGATGTTTAACTTCCGTTACTCCACTGAAGTGACAGCCGATATCTTGATTGAGCGGGTTGAAGCCTTATTGAAAGCCCACGAGCTAGATTACGATATCAGCTGGATTTTCAATGGCCTGCCATTTCTAACCGGCGATGGCCCACTGCTTGACGCGACCCGTATTGCTATTCGCCAAGTCACAGGCTATGAGACAGATCCTCAAACCACAGGCGGCACATCGGACGGACGCTTTATCGCGCCAACGGGTGCTAAAGTGTTAGAGCTTGGCCCAGTGAACGCCACCATTCATAAAGTGAATGAATGCGTTAAAGTGGACGACCTTGAGCAGCTAGCCCTGTGTTATGAAGTGATTTTGGAACAACTATTGTGCTAACACACCTCGAGATCCGCCCCGAAACCGCAAGACTTTACGGCTTAAACTCCCCTGAATTGGTGGAATATTTAAGTCCGTATCACCTTGGATATCATAGCTTTTGGATCGAAGCGAACACCGCCATCGCCTTTAATGCGATGGCGGAAAAAGCCAAAGATGCGGGCATAGCACTCGCCATCTGCTCTGCCCACCGCCCTTTTGAGCGACAACTGGCGATTTGGAATGCCAAGGCCAGCGGTAAACGCGCGGTATTGGATGCCAACGAGCAGGCGGTAAGTATTAAGGGATTGAGTGACGATGCCATCGTCGACTTGATTTTGCTCTGGTCGGCGCTGCCCGGTGCTTCACGTCACCACTGGGGCACAGATCTCGATGTGTTCGATGCGAATCAAATTGATGTCAAAGCCCTGCGTCTTGTTGAAGCTGAATATGTCCAAGCTGGCCCCTGCGCCAAACTGCATGCTTGGCTGGTGGAAAATGCCCATGATTTTGGCTTTTACTTCCCGTTTCAACAGGGACAAAGCGCGGTCAGTCCTGAGCCTTGGCACATCAGCTATTTCCCTGTATCACAATTATTATTGCCGCAATTCGATCGTGCCGAACTGGCAATTCTTTTAAAAAACAGTGATATGTTGCTAAAAAATGCGGTACTCGCACGATTAAATCCGCTAGTGGATGAATACGTGCTGCGTATCGCTCAGCCTTAGCTGTGGAATAATAGCCGCAGATTTTTGTAAAGGTTAAGCCCAGCGCTCTATCGCCAAAATGGGCGCCAAAATACGGCTTAACATAATGATATATTTAATTAAGTAGGTTTTATGGATTTTTCTGCACACCGTCAGCAGCTCATTATTGCCGATCGTAAATTAAGTTACCTTGATGTCGGTACAGGGCCTGTATTGTTGTTTGGTCACAGTTATTTGTGGGATAGCGCCATGTGGGCGCCTCAAATTGCCGCATTAAGCGCCCATTACCGCTGTATCGTGCCAGAACTGTGGGGGCATGGTCAGTCAGATTTACTGCCCGATAATGGTAAAACCCTGCTCGATCTTGCCGATCACATGTTGGCCTTAATGGATGGTCTCGACATCACGCAGTTTAGTGTTATTGGACTTTCAGTAGGTGCAATGTGGGGGGCCGAACTGGTACTCAAGGCGCCAGCAAGGGTTAAAACCCTCGTTATGCTCAACAGTTTTATCGGTTTTGAACCCGAAGTGACCCGCGCTAAATATGATGGCATGCTGGATATGATTACCGCCGCTAAGGCGATTCCTGCGCCGCTTATCAGTGCGATTTCACCTTTGTTCTTCGCAAACAATGCCGCGCATAACACACCTGAACTGGTCACTGGCTTCGAACACTCCCTTGCCACAATCTCAGCAGAAAAAATCCCAACGATAGTGAAACTTGGACGAATGATTTTTGGTCGTCGCGATACCATGGAATGTGCGGAGCAATTTACACTCCCCTGCCTCATCATGGCGGGCGTTGAGGATAAAGCGCGCAGTGTGCTCGAAAGCTACCTAATGAGTGATGCCATCGATGGCAGTCAACTGGTGCATATTCCTGCGGCGGGACATATCTCGCCCCTTGAACAAGCCGAATTTATCAATCAACACTTAGCCGATTTTCTCGCTAAACATCACTAATCTGTCACTAAATACCGTCGCTAAATAAAATCTTCAAGGTGTGGGCATTCGCATCTTGAAGATGGCTATTCGGCTTAACCCATACCCTCAATACCAAATCCACGTTCCCCCCCTGTTTAACCCATGAATATATTAGGCTTTACTTGATTTAGCACCGCAGGTTAGCTCGCCTAGTTTTCCAAGACTCCACCGTTAAATCAGCATTAACAAGTATAAATCACCATTTTGATGTCAACGTCTCAAAAAATGTTGCATAAAGGTGAAATCTACCATTTATCAACTACCTTTATTACTGTATTCCCTCAACAAGGTATTCTGCCATGAGAAAAAGTACAGTTGCCCTCTGCGTGCTCAGCACACTTTATATGCCGTCTCTTTATGCCGATGTTCAAATAAATGGATTTGCCTCTATTGTCGCGGGTTCGAGTCTCAGTGACGATAAAAGCTATTATGATTATGACAAAGAGCTCAACTTTAATAACGATTCAAAAGTTGCCTACAATTTACCGCCGATCTGGGCAGTGGCTTAAGAGCCACGGCGCAAGTGCTATCCCGAGGCAATAACGATTACAGTGCCGAATTTGAATGGGCTTATATCTCCTATGACATCAGCGACAAACTTATGCTCATGGCGGGCCGCCAGCGCTTTAACCTGTATAAATACTCTGATTATATTGACGTAGGCTATGCCTATCATTGGATCACCCCGCCCCGCGGCGTTTATTCGTTGCCGTTTAATTCAGGCGAAGGTGTCGGTTTAGTGTATTCCGATTTATGGGGCGATACCGAAGTCGGGTTGACCTATAAATACATCACCACTTCCGTTTCCGACTATGCACCTATAGGTTCATCAACACCTCCCGCGCCCTTCTCCGCCAAGGGCCACATAATGAACTTTAACTTTGTGACCTCTGGGTTTGAGTACGGCTTGAATATTGGCATAGTGACCGATTTCTCCTACGAGTTACCCGCTCTACTCGGCCTAGGCGATGCGATTGCCCAAACAAGGTTATTTAGTCAGCAAGTGGTCGATGATCTTTTGCCCATTAACGACAGCGCGTTACTCATAGGCGCTAACGTTAAATATGATGCGGGTAAATGGTTCGTGTTGGCGGAATACACCCGCATTGACGTCGATCCCAGCAGTTTTAACATCCAAGATTCGGCCTTTGTTTCCGGCGGGATCCGCTATAAAGATTTCACCTTCCACTTAACCTACGGTATCGATAAAAACGATCCACAATACGATGCCTATGAAGGCATGTTACCGCTATACAATAGCCTGCCACCAGCAAACCAAGCTGCGCTAGCGCCTCTGGTTTTTGGTACTAAAGCGGCGCTTGAAGCACAGCAAGAAGACAGCTCCTACTACATCATAGGTACACGCTGGGATTTCCATCCCTCAGCCGCGCTAAAACTGGAGTACACCAACTACAGCAATGACAAACCGTCCTCCGATGAACAGTTGCTGAGTATGGCAATAGACTTAGTTTTTTAAGGAGTTAAACATGAAACTATTAATAAGATCTCGGTTGATGATGAAAACCTTAGTCGCCAGTGTGCTTTTGCTTGGCAGTGCCAGTGTGCAAGCCGAAATTGCCGTCGTGGTGCATCCTTCTAATACGTCAGAAATTAGCGCTGCGGATATTTCACGTATCTATTTAGGTAAACTTAAGTCTTTCCCCAGTGGCGGCACTGTGGTCGCGCTCGATCAACCCGAGGGCTCACCCGCCCGTGATGCGTTCGTGAAGCAGATCCTCAATAAAACCGAGAGTCAGCTTAAAGCCTATTGGTCAAAACTTGTCTTTTCAGGCCAAGGCCAACCGCCAAAAGTCGTCGACTCTAGCGCTGAAATGCTCTCATTGATTGCCGCCAATCCCAATATGATCGGGTTTGTTGACGTCAGCGAAGTGAACGATAGCGTAAAAGTGATCAGTAAGTTCTAGTCCATCTAGCATCATCCTTGTCCGCCTTAACCTCTGGCGGACAAGGTTTTCACTCAGCATTAGCGCGATATTAACCCCAAACATACCCGCAAATGGCGCTCGAATCCCCAGAGAGAAGCTATCCATTTACAGTACTATTAAGAAAAAATAATCTCGATTTCTCAATATCCCGATTCAAACCTTAATTGGATAGACCAGCAGAAACAATTTTGCTGGTATACTCTTGCTAAAAATGTGCTGCTTGCATGAATTAGAGCATGAGAAGACATTTTATATGTCAATAAAACAATAGGTTAAAATGAAACTACTCAAACCTTTATTCGACAACAACCGCCGCTGGGCCGGACGTATACGTCAAGAAAATCCTGATTTTTTTGAGCAATTAGCGAAACAGCAACATCCTGAATATCTGTGGATTGGCTGCTCGGATAGTCGCGTACCGTCTAACCAAATCATCGATCTTATGCCGGGTGAAGTCTTTGTTCACCGCAATATTGCCAACATGGTGATCCATACCGATCTTAACTGCTTATCTGTGCTGCAATACGCCGTTGATGTGCTCAAGGTGAAGCACATTATGGTGGTAGGTCACTACGGCTGTGGTGGTGTGCGCGCGGCCATGGGTCAGCAACGTTTAGGCCTTATCGATAACTGGCTCGGGCATTTACGTGATATCTACCGTATCTATCAAGATGAATTAAAACAGATGGATGAAGCCAAACGTTTTGATCGCCTGTGCGAGCTCAACGTGATTGAGCAGGTTGCCAACGTCACCAGTTCAACCATAGTGCAAGAAGCCTGGGATCGCGGCCAAGAAGTCGCAGTACACGGCTGGATTTACGGCATTGATAACGGTTTACTGACAGATTTAGATGTCACTGTCGATCGTGAACACGGCTTAGCCAATCCACGCTAACAGCCTGAATGTAGGCTTTTAACCCCCAGCTGAGTGTCATCTATGCTCAGATAAAACCTGCCCCTGTGCAGGTTTTTCTTTTTCCATGGCAATTTTCAGCAATAAAACATCGCAAGGGTCTATTACCCCAGTTATAATCCGCCAGTTAATTGCAGCGCGACCTATGCGCGACATATTCTAAGGAGATACCTTCCATGCCCGGTTTTGAATTATTTGGTCCTGAAGAGAAGCAGGAAGTCGCTGACGTTATGGAAAACGGTTTTACCTTCCGTTACAACTTCGACCATATGCGTAATGATCGCTGGAAGGCTCGCGATATGGAGCAATTGCTCTGCGAGAAAATGAACGTGAAGCATGCTCACCTTTTATCAAGCGGTACCGCTGCACTGCAAACGGCCATGATGGCTGCGGGCATTGGCGCTGGCGACGAAGTTATCGTGCCACCTTTTACCTTTGTTGCCTCAGTTGAAGCGATTTTTATGGCAGGCGCGATCCCCATTTTTGCCGAAATCGACGAGACACTGTGTTTATCTCCAGAAGGTATTGAAGCCGCGATTACCCCACGTACTAAAGCGATTAACTTAGTGCACATGTGTGGTTCTATGGCGAAGATGGACGAGATCAAAGCCGTCTGTGCAAAACATAACATCAAGATTTTAGAAGATGCTTGCCAAGCCATTGGTGGCAGCTACAAGGGGCAAGCCCTAGGTACTATCGGTGATGTGGGTTGTTACTCATTCGATTCAGTCAAAACCATCACCTGTGGTGAAGGTGGCGCAGTGATCACTAACAACATTGAAATCTACAACAACGCGCACATGTTCTCCGATCACGGCCATGACCACATTGGTAAAGACCGCGGCGCTGAGTCACACCCTATCATTGGCTTGAACTTCCGTATTTCGGAAATGAACGCCGCCTTAGGGTTAGCGCAATTACGTAAACTCGATACCATTATCGATATCCAGCGTAAAAACAAAAAGACCATTAAAGATGCGATGGCCGCTGCTATCCCAGAAGTAACCTTCCGCCTGATCCCCGATCCAGAAGGCGACTCAGCGGGCTTCTTAACCTTTATGTTGCCAACCGAAGCGCGTACTATTGAAATCAGCAAAAAACTGGCTGAAAACGGCGTCGATGGCTGCTTCTACTGGTATGTAAACAACTGGCATTATTTGAAAAACTGGAAACACATTCAGGAGCTTAAGGCATCTGCTGCGTTGCCAATCACATTAATCGCCGACAGACCTGACTATACTCAAGTTTCTGTGCCTAAATCCGATGCCATTATGAGCCGCACCATTTCTATGCTCATCAAGTTGTCTTGGACCGATGCTCAGATTGCTGAGCGTATCGAAAACATCAAGAAAGCATTTGCCCAATAATTCTACGGGAGTTTGTTGCAATGAGTTTTAAGAATTTTAAAGTAGTTGAAAAAATGATCTTCGGCCGTGGCTCATTCGTCCAATTGGATGAAGTGTTAGCTGCTGAACGTAAAACCGCCGACGACTTCGTGGTATTTTTAGTCGATGACGTGCATCAAGGCAAAGCCCTTGAGGGCCGTATCCCAGCTAAAGCACAAGACATGGTGATTTGGGTTAACGTTGATGAAGAGCCAAGCACCATTCAAATCGACACGTTAACAGAGCAAGTTCAAGCTTTTAATAGCAAACTGCCTGTCAGCGTAGTGGGTTTAGGTGGCGGTTCAACCATGGACGTGGCTAAAGCGGTATCGCTGATGCTGACCAACCCAGGTGGCTCTGCCATGTACCAAGGTTGGGACTTGATCAAGAACCCAGCGGTACACCACATTGGTATCCCAACGATTTCTGGTACTGGTGCAGAAGCGTCACGCACCGCCGTGTTATGTGGTCCAGTGCGTAAGCTAGGTCTGAACTCAGATTACACAGTATTCGATCAAATCATCATGGATTCTGAGTTAATCGAAGGCGTTGAAACGGACCAATGGTTCTACACAGGTATGGATTGCTATATCCACTGTGTTGAATCTTTACAAGGTACCTTCTTAAACGAATTCTCTAAATCCTACGCTGAAAAAGCCATGGATTTATGTCGCCAAGTGTACTTAGACGACCATATAGAAAAAGACGACAAGCTGATGATGGCGTCTTTCATGGGCGGCATGAGCATAGCCTATAGCCAAGTGGGTGCCTGTCACGCGGTTTCTTACGGTCTGTCTTATATCCTGGGTTACCACCACGGTATCGGCAACTGTATCGCCTTTGACGTGTTAGAAGAATTCTATCCAGAAGGTGTTGAAGAGTTCCGTTTGATGATGAAGAAACACAACATCACACTGCCGAAGAACATCTGTAAAGATCTGCCAGACGAAACCATCGCTAAAATGGTTGCCGTGACTAAGAGCATGGGTCCACTATGGGCTAACGTTTACGGCGCGGGTTGGGAAGAGAAAGTCACAGACGAAATGTTGACTGCCCTGTTCCGTCGCATCTAAGCTCTAACACATATTAAAAGGGCTCAATTGTGAGCCCTTTTGTCTATATGCATTGTATTTCTATACTGTATATCTTTGATAAAATTAGGATAATTTGATGAATGTGACTCTGTTAATCCCGGCTCGTTACGGTTCAAGCCGCTTCCCGGGCAAACCCTTAGCCCCGATTAACGGCAAGCCAATGATCCAACACGTGTATGAACGCGCGTCGTTAGCCAAAGGCCTCACCAATATTTATGTCGCTACCGATGATGACCGCATTAAAGCGGCCGTTGAAGGTTTTGGCGGCAAAGTGGTCATGACCAGCCCAGAAGCGGCATCGGGTACAGATCGTATCAATGATGCGATAAACCAACTGGGACTGAAAGATGACGACTTAGTGATCAACCTACAGGGCGATCAACCCCTTATTGACCCAACATCCATCGAGCAAGTTATCAGCCTCTTCGAGCGTCACCCAGGTGAGTTTGAAATGGCCACCTTAGGCTTTGAAATCGTCAATAAAGCCGAGCTTGACGACCCTATGCATGTGAAGATGGTGTTCGATAACAACAACTATGCCTTGTATTTCTCTCGTTCGCGTATTCCTTTTGGCCGCGACACCCAAGATTACCCCGTTTATAAGCACTTAGGTGTGTATGCTTATACCCGCAAATTCGTCCAAGCCTTCGCCGCCCTACCATTAGGTCGTCTAGAAGATCTGGAGAAACTCGAGCAATTACGAGCATTAGAATACGGCCATAAAATCAAAATCGCCATTAGCGCCTTTGATTCTATTGAAGTTGATACGCCAGAAGATATTCGTAAATGTGAGCAACGTTTAGCGGTTGATTAATCACAGCTAAATCGTGCGCGAGTCTATTCGAAACAGGAGCTGAGTATGTCGACCTTAGAAGTCTGGATCATTATTATTTTGATCGTCGGTGTCATCGCCAGCAATCTTGCCGCGTTGAAGTACAGTGCTAAGTTCAAACTGCCGCAGTTCGGCCAACATGGTAAAGATAAACAGATAAAGCCTACTGCCGAGCCTTCGGCAGCAGAGAATGACGCAGATGCGGCTTCAAATAAGCCGAGTTCTGCGGACTCAGAGCCCAATAAAGCAGATGAGCCACCTAAGCGCTAAACTCAATAGTGGCCTTTAAAGAGTATGTTGAAAGATGACTCGTAAACACGCCTCTTAAAGACTGCGCTAAAAAGCTGAGCAATGACGTTAGCAAACATAGAAAAGGCGCCACAAGCGCCTTTTTTGCCTCTTATACCAATCGTATTAATCACAAGCTCATCCACGCATCAACCTTCAGCTTTTTTCGCTGATGTGCGACTCAATGGCTGCTCCTCAAGGTGCGCCACTAGAAAGACTAAGAAGCGAAACAGGGATTTAATCCTCAGATCGTGGCTTTTATTGGGCTCAGCTGCCACTAATTTCTGCAGTGATTTGATTTTAGAATAAGCATTCTCGACTAAAGCGTCGTTCTCTTTACCGACATACTTGGCAAACTCGGCAAATTCGCCAATAAACTTCAGGGTCACTTTACGGCGATTTAACGCAGTGAGTGCGGCGCCCTCTTTCAGTTTTGCCTCAAAAATACTGCATTCTAAACCGCTGGCGATCGCACTTTGCGATAAACCGCTGCTTAAGGCATCGGCCAGAAAACCCAAATTGGCTTTTAACTCAAAGGCAATCGCCTGCTTACTGGCGCTCGATTGTTGCCAGCGACTGCGTTCCTTATCGAAAATATCGTATAGCTCTTTCCAAATGCTCATGCGCTTTGCCTACCTTGCACTGAAACGCTCCCTTTCGTTTAATAGCACTCGACTTTATTTTTTTAATACTAGCGACTGAAAGTTATCATATTCACACTAAAACTAAAATCGGCATAAAAAAATGACCCGAACGAGTCGGGCCATAGTGCAACCATATTCAAATCGAGAGCAATGTATGAGCTGCCTGAGCGAAAAACGAACTCAGTGAGAACTCATGGTTAACTCGCAGCTAATCCAATGAAATATAAAGTTAAAGCACTTGCGATTTTTTCGCATTATTTTTCTCGGCGGCGAGTCGACGCTGCGCTTCTTTTTTCTCGCGGCGCGCTTCAATCACTTGATTTACATCGCTGCCGATATGCGCTTCGTTACGGGCTTTTGCCAGATTCACTTGGCGCTCACGCTCAACAAAACGTTTACGCTGCTCGTCAGAAATTTTGTCAATACAATGTGGACAACTGACACCTTGCACATAGGCAGGGCTCTGTTTTTCAGCTTCAGTGATTGGCATACGGCAAGCATTACATTGATCGTATTGACCTTTCTTCAAGTCATGGTTAACCGCGACGCGATTATCGAACACGAAGCACTCGCCTTCCCACAGACTTTCTTCTGCTTTGACTTCTTCAAGGTATTTAAGAATGCCGCCTTCAAGATGATACACCTCGTCAAAGCCTTGCTCTTTCAAATACGCGGTTGATTTCTCACAGCGAATACCACCAGTACAGAACATGGCAACCTTTTTATGTTTAGCAGGATCAAGATTCTGCTTCACATATTCAGGGAATTCTCTGAAGGTTTCAGTCACAGGGTTAACGGCATTTTTAAAAGTGCCGATTTGCACTTCATAGTCGTTACGAGTGTCGACTAAAATCACGTCAGGGTCAGAAATCAGCGCATTCCAATCTTGAGGCTTAACATAGGTGCCAACCACTTTAAGTGGATCAATGCCTTCAACGCCCATAGTGACGATTTCGTTTTTCAGTTTGACTTTAGTGCGGTAGAACGGCATTTCATCGTCGAATGACAATTTGTGAACAATATTGTCTAGGCCGTTTTGGCTATTAAGCCAAACCAATAATGCTTCGATCGCTTCTTGGGTGCCGGCAACTGTGCCATTAATCCCTTCGCTTGCGAGGAGCAGAGTGCCTTTGATCTCGGCCTGTTCCATCATGGCGAGCAGTGGCGCTCGGATAGATTCAAAATGCGGTAAAGACACGAATTTATATAACGCACACACGACGACTTTAGTCATAACACCCTCTTTGCTAGCTGGAACTTAATTTCCAGTGCATAAACAAATCAATCATCTGTAGACTGGCTACAGATCCCAAAATAGCGCGGAATTCTACCTGAGTCACAGCAAGATAAACACAGATAAAATGCAGGGTCTTTAATTCTTTACGCACAGAGGTAAGAAAAATCATTTTCAGCTGGCAAATTAAGCAGAAATTTCAATATGAAAGCGTTACCATCTGCGCCCTTTGCACACTGCCTGATTGGCACGCGGCATTCGTATTGGCACACTCGCGTCGTCAATAAGCATGTATATGTAGAAGACACAAGCCGACATCAGTGTTCATCGCACCAACTTGCGTCGCATTAGCGCCGCACAGTAGAGGAAATCCTAATGGTTCTTGCCGTTTTATACACTTTTCGCCGTTGCCCCTATGCCATGCGAGCGCGTTTGGGACTCTTACTCGCCCAATGCAATGTTGAAGTCCGCGAAATCACCCTTAAAGCTAAACCAGCGCAAATGCTGGCCGCTTCACCCAAAGGGACAGTGCCGGTATTAGTGCTAGCCAATGGCGAAGTGATTGCCGAAAGTCTCGAGATCATGCGCTGGGCACTCACGCAAGCTGATCCCTTAGCTCTGTTATGTCAGCAAAGCCCTGTAATTGCAGATAAAATGGCGCAACTTATTGCGCAAAATGATCAGCAATTTAAGCCATGGCTCGACCGCTATAAATATGCTGACCGTTACCCTGAACAAACGCAATCTGACTATTACCAGCAAGCGAGCCATTTCCTCACGCAACTTGAAGCATGCTTAGGACAACACTCCTTTTTAGTTGCCGATACACCTCGTCTTGCGGACTACGCCATAGTGCCTTTTATACGCCAATTTGCCGCAGTGGATCTTAAACGTGCACTGAGCGATGATTTTCCGCGACTCGCCGCTTGGCTAGAAAACCTCATTTCGAGTGAAATATTTATTCGAGCGATGGAAAAATATGTGATCTGGGACGCTAGCCATTCTCCAACTTGCTTGTTAGGAGACATGTAAGCCAATAAGATTTAAAGATTATTTTTATTTTATGTTATAGCCATTGGTAAAATATTCGAGTAAGGTATTTGACAGTTAGTGAGGTGGCTAATTTAGCTACCGGTCACTAGACAAGCTTCTCAAGATAAATGTAACCGCGCTTAATGTCTTTCAAAGGCGTGAATGATAGAACACAAGGATAAGGCAGTTGGAACATATGGATATCAATATCATTATTATGCTTGGGGGCCTGATGCTACTGCATTTTCTTTTCGCCCTTCGAGCCTTCAAGAGTAAAGTGGATCTCAGCACCAACAAAAAATGGTTATGGTGCCTACTCAGTCTGATCCTCGGCCCTATGGGATATTACGGTTATCACGGTTTTATTCCCCTCGATAGAATTCTCAAAGACTAAGCCGTCAAACACCATCACATTGGGCGACAACACTTGCTACAGCATCATTGACCCGCCCAATTCAAAGCACATAAATAAGCATTTAAATAAATACTTACAAGCACTTAAACAAGCAAAAAAATAGCGCAAGCTTAGGCTGCGCTATTTTAATGCCCCCTCTTTTACACAACCTTAAAATTCAAATCATTCGCTATAAATGGCTATGCAACAACACAGCATCATCGGGGACTTTTTGGATCACGGGCGCTTGCCCTTCAGCCAAGGCTTGTTTATAGCTTTGATTCATTTTAAGGGCGAGATACAAATCTGGCCGGATCAGAATGCCGCCTTCCCCAGTCTGCATGCCCGCTTGCTCGAACCAACTCAGCATCTGTCGTTTACGCCCCGCAAGCACTAAGCGTACTCCACGCTTTTTAAGCAATTGATGTAAATCTGCCAACATGGCCATCACACTTAAATCTAAATGGGTAAAACAAGGCACAGCATCAATAATGATGCAATCGACTGGCTCAGATTCCCGAATAAACTTTTCCAGTAAACGGCGCTTAAAATACGTCGCATTAAAGTAAGTTAACGGCGAATTAAAGCGATACATAAACACGCCAGGCACAGATTTGGCTTTACCCGAGTCATCGACGCTACGGATAACGCCCTTATGATCTAAGCCAAGCACTTGATCCGTGGGGCGCATTACCGTAGCAAGGAACTGGAATAACCCCAGTAACACGGCCAAAGTGATCCCAGGAATCACCCCAATAAACAGCACTGAGAACAAGGTGATACACGCAAGCAAGAAAGCTGACTTATCGCGCACACGCAGATTCCACAGCGACTTAAGATCGATAAGCGAAATAGAGGCAATCACCAATACCACCCCTAATGCTGCGCTAGGGATGTACTTCAACGGCGCAGTAAAAAACAGCGCCACAACGCCAATCAATACCGCCGCTATGATGGACACTAACTGGCTCTTGCCGCCATTGGCATCATTCACCGCAGTGCGGGAATCGGCGCCGCTCACCGCAAACCCTTGGGAGATGGCAGATGCGATATTGGCTAACCCTAACGCCCTGAATTCTTTATCTGCATCTATATCGTAACCATTTTTTGCCGCAAAACTTCGGGCCGTCAGCATCATGCTCACAAAGCTCACCATGGCTAAGTTGAGCGCTGGCACCACCAACTCACGGGCGATCCCCAAATCAAAAGCCGGTGCTTGGAATGAAGGTAAACCAGAGGTCACCTCTCCGACAACGCTAATGTCAAAGCTCGTCAGGTTAAATACCCAAACAAGGAACGCCGCCATCGCCATCGCGCACATAGATGCGGGCCATTGTGGACGAAACCGTTTCACTAAGGCATAAGTCGCCAGCGTCACAATCCCCATAGTCAAGGTCGGCCAATGGGTTTTTGATAAATAAGAAGGGGCGCCGCTGAGGCGTTCGATTAAATAGCGCTCGTCGAAGGTAAAACCAAAAATCTTCGAAAATTGTCCGACGATAATGGTGATCGCGACCCCGTTAAGCAATCCCATCAAAATCGGCTTTGACAGAAAGTCAGCAAGCACACCCAGCTTAAAACGGCTCGCAATCAAGCACCAAAAGCCTGTCATGGCTGTCATGGTCATGACTAACTGCCAGTGCTTCATGCTATCGCCAGCGGCAAGGGGCGTAACAACGGCGGCGATAACAGCGCAAGTTGCCGCATCTGGACCCACGATTAATTGCTTTGAAGTACCAAATAGCGCGTATACCAGCATAGGCAATACGCAGGAGTACAAACCCACAGCAGCATTGACGCCTGTGAGCTGGGCATAGGCAATAGCAACAGGGAGTGCCACAGCGGCAACTGACAAGCCTGCGCGCACATCATCCCTAAGCCATTGCTTTTCATATTGTAATAATTGCGCCAATCCCGGCATAAACGAAATCAAACTAGGGAACTTCACTCGGCAACCTCCATATACACACTATCAAGATAAGCACTAACCAGTATAACCGAGACTGAAAATATTCAGCGAAAAGGTCATGACCTAACAGCCAGCAATAGTATGTTGGTTATGGCATAAAGCCAATCATTACGCGAGTATTTTCCTCAGAATATTTATGGAGTTAGGCGCTGATTGCACACTAAGTTAGCGCAATATCATCGGCAGTGACACTAAAAGTAAACTGCCCATAAACCAATTAAAATGACGCTTACGTCTATCCGTATTGAGTTTCTTACTGATCGCCGCACCAACAAACACCCAAGTAAATGAAGCCGGAAATCCTACTACGTTAAAGGTTAATACCCCAAGAAAGGCACTGAGCCAAAAGCCATCACAGCCGAGAGTGAAAGCGCTGCACAGAGTGATGGTCGACATCCACGACTTAGGATTAATCCATTGAAATAAAGCGGCCTCAATCAGGGTCATAGGTTTTCGTCCGTCATCTAAATGCGTGCTCTGTACAGGCGATGTCACTAATTTGTACGCCAGATACAGCAAATACGCTAAAGCGAAATATTTCAATACTTGGTGCAATACCGGTAATGCTTCAAACAAGGTTCCAAGCCCAAATAACACCGCAAGGTGTAAAGAAGTCGAACCCAAGCGGATCCCTGCAATGTGCGGCACAGTGCGCAGCACACCAAAATGTGCACCAGAGCTCGCTAAGAGGATATTGTTCGGTCCGGGCGTCATGGTCATGGTTGCACAAAACAACGCGGCAGAAGCCATCAAGGTCCATAATTGTGGATCATAAAGTAGTGCGGTATTCATATTCACCTTAAATTGTATGCATACATTTATTGACATAAACAGATGCAATAAATAATATACGGAGAATATTAGAGATCAATGGATTTATTGTCATGGGTACAATCTGGACGCCAGACCTAACAGCTTTTTCAGGTCAGAAATATCAGCGCTTAGTCAGTGCGATAGAACAAGGCATTTTGCAGAAGGTGTTAACCCAAGGCAGTAAACTGCCCCCGCAGCGCCGTTTAGCCGATGCCTTAGGCATCACTATTGGTACTGTGACCCGCGCCTATGCATTGGCGGAACAAAGGGGTTACGTTGAAGCACGCGTCGGTGATGGCACCTATGTCAACGCCTCCCCAGTACCAGAGATCGGTAACGTACAATTGAATATGGCGACCTGCCAGCAGCCACTCACAGATCAAATTAGCACCCTCAGTGATTGCCTCAGCCAATTAGCAAAAGACCCGACAAAGCTCAGCCAGTTACTGGGTTATCGCGCCAGTCCATTAGATCAACACCAACAAGTGTTTCACCAATGGCTTAACCAACGCGGCATACAACAAACGCCTGAGCAACTGATTTTTACCCACGGCGGCCAGCAAGCGATTTTTGCCTGTTTAAGTGCATTTTTATCGACGGGCGATGTGCTGCTGCACGAGCAATACAGTTATCCAGGCGTGAGAATTTGCGCTAAGCAACTCGGCGTGACCAGCATTGGTGTGCCCCTCTCCCATGAAGGCGTGGATCTCGCCCGCTTTGAGGCGTTAGTGCAAATCCATCATCCCAAGTTAGTTTATCTAACCCTGAATAATCAAAATCCTACCTGTATTCAATACAGTGAGCCGCAGCGGCAAAAACTCCTCGAATTGGCCGAGCAGTATCAGTTTTATATCATTGAAGATGATGTGAATTATTGTTTACCCGAAGAGTGGCATTCGCCCCTGTGGCAATTAGCAAAACAGCTGGCTATCCCACGGGTAATTTATATTTCAAGCCTGTCAAAATTGTTTTCTGGCGGCCTAAGGCAAGGTTTTATTCTGGTGCCTGAACCACTTATCGCCCAAGTGCGACTCGCGATTCATAGCCAATGCTGGATGGTATCGCCGCTGAACATTGAAATAGCCTGTCAGTTGATTAAGAAAGGCCAAATCACTGCCGATCGCGATACCATAGTTCGCCAACGCCAACGTATCTCTATAGCCATGGGCGAACGACTGGGATTAACCCAAACTTGGCGAGGACTGAACGGTTGGCTACAACTGCCAGAAGATATCAAAGCCCATCACCTCGTCACTGCACTGGCCGCTAAAGGCATTTTGATCCGTAATGGAGATGACTTTAATTGCCATGACAATTTTATTCGCTTGAGCCTTGGCGGCGCCGAAAACGACACTCAATTTCAACATGCGATTGAATGTATCGAGGCGACTGTTCACTCCCTGGTACAAAATGCCTATTCAGTGGTGTAATCTCGCTTAAAAACCTCCGAACTCAGCCAATTTTTATGCGCCATGTCAGATGAAGTTAATTCACACTAAATAGCTAATTTGTAAAATTAGAGAGCATAAAAAAGCGCCAGTAGCATGTATGCTACTGGCGCAGATGTGACTGACAAGCATGATGAAGGAGCAATTAGCTATAAACCACTAGCGCAGCACTATTTAATCTTTAGTTGGTAAACACTCGTCGTGCCGCTGACTTCATTGCCTATGATTAACAAAGGATTACCGTTAGGGCTTTTATCGGCACTGACAAACTTCATCCCTTCTGGCCCTAAATCACCCGCCAATGTTGCATCCCCTTTGACTTCACCCGTATCTGTATTGATAACAAAGTCGGCCTCAAAATCACGATTCACAACATAGTCGATAAAATGCACATCGAAGGGATTGGTCACGTCATAAATCATAAAGCCTGCGGTGCGTTCCAAACCAACAAAGGCATATAGTCGTTGACCAATTTGACCTAGGGCTAAGGCTTCTGGCTCTGGTCCTTTATCATCGCTGCGGCTATCGCCTTTATTTTCTTCGTTATTATTGTTGAAGTGACTGCCTAAAAGTGCCGCGGTAATACGTTCAAAATCACTCGCACTGTCAAAGACTTGCTGACCGTCTGCGCTCCAAATCGAGAATGAGCGAGCACCGAAGCTGACTATCTTGTCGTAATCGCCGTCCTTATCGTCGTCACCCATGCTAGTGGTCACTTTAAGGCGAGCTAACTGCGTTTTATCTTTTGCGGCGGCAAATTGTGGGTGATTTGGGTCGAGCACTAAATCCCCTGCGCGGGCTTCTTCAGAAAAGCCTGCATAATCACGGGAATCACCTTCGTTGGCCGTAACGATAAAGTCTGTATTGTTCCAACGGTAGGTCGCGACAGTATCGGGTTGATACATGCCGTAGACGCCTGTGTAGCTTTGCAGGTTGACAAGATTGTCTTTGTCACTCGCATCAATTTTATTCACCTCAAGTCCGTAATCCTTAAGGCCTAGTGGTAAAATCTTGGCGACTTTGGCACTGGCGATATCAATTACGGCAATGGCATTGTTCTCTTGCAAACTGACAAACGCACGGCGGTTATCTTGGCTAATCGCGATATATTCAGGTTCTAAATCCTGCGCCACACTCGCCATTGGACCATTGATTTTAATGTCTGGCGTGATCTCACTGGCACGTGCACCGCCCTGATTAAATTCACTAAAACCGATAATAGTCGCAGTGGCTGCGGGCTTACCGTCAGTAATTGCAATCAGCGCCACACTGCCTTCAGGATCTAAGGTATAGGCTGGATTTGGCTCGCCTTCATTGGCCACTAATAAGGTTTTACCATCGTGGGTAAATGCCACGTTATCGGGTAAAGCGCCGACTTCTACCGCGCTGATAAACTGCGGTGCATCTGTGCCGTTAAGCTGATAAAAAGCCACAAAACCATTGGCTTGGGTTTTATTGCCGGCAGCATCGCCACGTTCAATCGCAGCCGCTAACAAGTTGCCTGAAATGCTCACACTGTTAACGCTACCCATAAAGGTTTGGCCAACGTCTTTAGCCACATCAAGTTCACCAAATTTTTCGAGATTATTCAATGCTAACGGATCAGCGGCATTGGATGCCGTTGCTAATAAACTGCCATCTATAATGTCCACTTTGCCGCTAATGGCATTGACCACAAAAATACGGTTAGATGCACTGTGATATTCAACGATTTCGGCGGCACTTAAGCCATAAACACCAGTCTGATGGCGACCAATTAACTCAGCTTTTAAGCCTGCAGTTTGTGGCTGGCAAACATATTGTGTTTGCGCTGCTGCAATTTCGCTGTCATCTAATTGGCCATTATTGTTAGCATCTAATCCGGTATCGATACGCTGACCACCGGCGGGACAATTGGCATCACCGATATTCAATGCCGTCACGTTAACCAGTGAATTTAAGCCGTTGTCGCCTTTATCACCTGCTGCGCCATCATCACCGCTGCAGGCTCCAAGTAATAAGCTCGCCATAATGGCAGCGGCTAGCGGAAGTCGTTGTGTTTTCATCGTGTCATTCCTGAATATTTTATTTTTAGTAGGGTGAAGCTAAAGCCCACTAAACTAGTCAGCATAAAAGACGCAGGGATGACAAAGCCGTGACACTCAGATGACAACTCGCACTTTCGAACGAGTCAGTTTGAACCATAAGGATTTGAAGGACTAAGATGTAAAGAACTAAGTTACAAAAGACTGCAATTTGATAAGAAAGACTTGATAAGAAAGATTTAAATGAAGAATCTTGTGAAGATAACGGCTCAATCCACTAAAGTGATGCCTCGATAATCAAACTTACCACTTAGTTACAATTTAATCGGTAAAATACAGTAAAGAAATCAGCGCAAAGATTGGTTTATTTGTCCGAGCACTTTACTATGCTATTGCTTGCTGTCTGAACTGTGCAAATAGACAATACCGCAATTCACTTTTGCCTAATCCCCGCCAATGATCTTGATCATGTGCTCTCGCTCTTAATGTAGAAACTGGTAGCGCAGGAACTGGCTTCAAAATGGCGGATTAATCGTGAATTGTCCTAGTACAATTTAAACCACACCGCATAAACCTGTGAAATACGCTTTCATTTCTTTCGCCACCCGAGGTAACAGTGGACCCACAATCACAACCTTCTGCCCATAACGGCAGACGTATACCGAATTTAGCGCTGCTTATTCCCATGCTTGCGGCGATTGTCGCGATCACGCCATTGGCCATCGACATGTACTTACCTGCGATGTCGACATTGGCCCTCAGTTTTCATACCGATGTCACGACAGTGCAACAGTCCCTGAGTATCTACTTAGCGGGTTACGCACTGGGCATGTTATGTTTCGGCCCCCTAGCCGACCGCATTGGTCGTCGTCCTATGGTGATATTGGGACTGAGTGGATTTATGCTCACCAGCTTACTGATTGGGTTTGCGGGTCAAGTCGAAGTCTTTCTTGGCCTACGTTTTTTACAGGCCTTTATCGGCGCGGCTGCGACTGTGGTGGTGCCGGGATACATCAAAGAAGTCTATGGTGACAATACCGCCAAGGGTATGTCATACGTGAGTTTAATCATGATGTTAGCGCCATTGTTGGCTCCTAGTATTGGCAGCGTGATCCTCGAACTCGGTGATTGGCATTTAATCTTCTTCATTCAATCCGCCTATGCCGCTACCCTGTTATTACTGGTGCTGTTTGCGCTGAAAATGCCCAGCGATAAAGATATGGATACCCGCAGCCAGAAATCGTTTCTTGGCGCCTATGCGACCGTATTTTCCCGCCCTGGCGTTAAGCTAAACATTGCCAGCGGCGTGTTAACGTCTTTTTCATTTTTCTGTTATCTCACCGCATCGCCCTTCGTTTACATGGAAGTCTTTGCCTTAGATAAATCCTATTTTGCCATCTTGTTTAGCACTAACGTCGGCGCCTTAATGCTGGCCAATATCATTAATACGCGCATCGTGGGCCGTTATGGTTCGCTCCGTATGTTGCATGTGTCGACCTTTTTCGGGGCGATTGCTGGTGTCGGTTTATTAACCGTAAACCTGCTGGATATGAGCTATCACTTTACCGTGATCATGCTTATTCCTTTGATGGGTAGCCTAGGGGTGATGTCAGTTAATGCCGATGCGATAGTACTGATGAAGTTTAAACAAGAAACAGGAACCGCAACCGCAGTTATTGGCACCTTAAGATTTGGCTGTGGCGCACTGGCGGGGCCGTTATTGGCAGTGTTTTACGATGGCACAGCCGTGCCCTTTTCTGCCCTCATGTTAGGTTCTATTGTGTTAGTCGGTATTTGCCAATTCAATCGTCCAAAGCATCAAATACCGCCGACGGTTTAAGGATCTATTTTTAAGGGTCTATTTCTAAGAGCCATGGATACCAATGCCACATCGGCAACACATGTTTGATCGCGTGAAAACAGCGCATTGGCTTTCACAGATGTAGCAAATAGGTAATATTTAATCGCGACAGTTAAGTATCTGCTTATCTAACCTCCCACACCAAAACGGCACTTTTAGTGCCGTTTTTGCTTTTTAAGCATCTAACAATCTGAAAAATATAAGATAAGCCCATAAACCAGCCTAGGTTACTTGGCGATTCAAGCAAGTTAACGAGTCATTCAAACGTGAAATTGTTTCAAGTTGGTTATTTTTTACATAAAAGGCTTGAAATGTTGTTTTTTTTGAATATGATGAAATTCTGTTCATTGCAACAGTTGCTGCATCCTAAGGGATGAGTCACTTGTCTTCGACGAAGTCAGTTCAGCATTTCGGAGTCTGAATTACCCTTCAGGCTTAATTTTTAGAGCGATTACCGTCGCTGTAACAAGATACTGTTTACCGTAACGGTACTAAGCAATAGGAGTTCCACATGGAGATGTTATCCGGCGCCAGCATGATAGTGCGTTCTTTGATCGATGAAGGCGTAAAGCACATTTTTGGTTATCCTGGCGGTTCAGTTTTAGATATCTACGACGCCCTGCACGTTATCCCCGGTATTGAACACATACTCGTTCGCCACGAACAAGCCGCCGTACACATGGCCGATGGCTACGCCCGTGCCACGGGTAAAGTGGGCGTGGTATTAGTCACCTCAGGCCCAGGCGCGACCAACGCGATTACCGGTATTGCCACCGCTTACATGGATTCTATCCCCCTTGTGGTGTTATCGGGTCAAGTCCCGAGCAATCTTATCGGTAACGATGCCTTCCAAGAATGCGACATGATAGGTATCTCTCGCCCTGTGGTGAAACACAGCTTTTTAGTTAAAGATCCGACTGAAATTCCTGAAATTATTAAAAAGGCTTTTTACATTGCCTCTACTGGCCGTCCCGGTCCTGTGGTTGTCGATCTGCCAAAAGATTGTTTAAACCCAGCTCTGCTGCACGAATATTGCTACCCAGAAAGCGTCAAAATGCGCTCGTACAATCCAACGACATCAGGCCATAAAGGTCAGATCCGCCGTGGTCTTCAAGCCCTGTTAGCCGCGAAAAAACCGGTACTTTATGTCGGTGGCGGCGCGATTATCTCAGGTTGTGATAAGCAAATTCTACAATTAGCTGAGAGATTAAACATTCCCGTCGTCAGCACGTTGATGGGGCTTGGCGCTTTTCCAAGCACTCACAAAAACAGTTTAGGCATGCTTGGGATGCACGGTCGCTACGAAGCCAACATGACAATGCATAACTGCGATTTGATCTTCGGTATTGGTGTACGCTTCGACGATAGAACCACCAATAATGTGGAAAAATACTGTCCGAACGCGACCATTTTGCACATCGACATCGATCCATCTTCTATTTCGAAAACTATCCACGTGGATATTCCTATCGTGGGTTCGGCCGACAGTATTTTAGACAGCATGTTGGCACTGTTAGATGAATCGAACGAACACAACGACAACGATGCCATTGCCACTTGGTGGAATGACATTGAACAATGGCGCAGCCGCGATTGTCTGGCCTATGACAAAAACAGTGGCCGCATCAAACCACAGCAAGTAATTGAAACCTTGTATAAGCTGACCAATGGCGATGCCTATGTCGCTTCAGATGTTGGCCAGCACCAAATGTTTGCCGCCTTGTACTATCCGTTCGATAAGCCGCGCCGCTGGATCAACTCAGGTGGCCTAGGGACGATGGGATTCGGCTTGCCCGCCGCGATGGGCGTAAAAATGGCCATGCCTGATGCCACCGTTGTGTGTGTTACGGGCGATGGTTCCATCCAAATGAACATTCAAGAGCTTTCAACCGCGCTGCAATATGATACGCCAGTAAAAATTATCAACTTAAACAATCGTTTCCTTGGCATGGTAAAACAATGGCAGGACATGATTTACTCTGGCCGTCACTCACATTCCTATATGGATTCAGTGCCAAATTTTGCCAAAATTGCCGAGGCCTATGGTCATGTTGGCATGACGATCAGCGATCCCGCCGAACTTGAGTCAAAAATGGCTGAAGCGCTGGCGATGAAAGACAGGCTGGTCTTTATCGATATCATGGTGGATGAAACTGAGCACGTGTACCCCATGTTGATCCGCGGTGGTGCGATGAATGAAATGTGGCTGACCAAGACGGAGAAATGCTAATGCGTCGAATTATATCTGTATTATTAGAAAACCAATCCGGCGCCCTGTCTCGTGTGGTCGGTTTGTTTTCACAGCGCGGTTATAACATTGAAAGTTTAACAGTGGCGCCAACGGACGATATCACCCTGTCGCGGCTTAACATCACAGTCGTTGCCGATGAAATGGTGTTAGAGCAGATAGAGAAGCAGCTACATAAGTTAATCGATGTGTTAAAAGTATCGAATATTACTGAGTCTGCTTATATTGAACGTGAGCTTGCCCTTGTTAAGGTCCGTGCCCAAGGCGAATTTAGGGAAGAAGTGAAACGTATGGCGGATATTTTCCGCGGTCAGATTGTCGATGTGACGGCGAATTTATACACCATCCAAATGGTGGGCACGTCAGATAAACTCGATGCCTTTATTCATGCGCTGGGGGAAGTCACCAAATTGGTCGAAGTCTCACGCTCCGGCGTGGTGGGTTTGGCCCGCGGCGAAAAGGCCATGAAAGCCTAGTTTTCTCACGGAAATCTCGCGGACATTTTCGCATAAGCACAAAAACATCAAGGGGAGCATAATGCTCCCCTTGTTTTTTAAGCGGTTATCACAGCATCAATTATGACTGGCTGTCTAACAAGCGCGATGAGGTGATCTCAATTTTGCGTGGTTTCAATGCTTCAGGAATTTCA
Organism: Shewanella sp. 1180_01; assembly: GCF_052850535.1. Classification (NCBI taxonomy): domain Bacteria; kingdom Pseudomonadati; phylum Pseudomonadota; class Gammaproteobacteria; order Alteromonadales; family Shewanellaceae; genus Shewanella; species Shewanella sp. 1180_01. The sequence continues at coordinate 23,308 of NZ_VXCT01000004.1, read as the reverse complement.
CGCACTAAATCAACATTGAGTAAGCCATTTTCTAAACTTGCACCGAGCACAGTGACATAGTCTGCCAGCTGGAAAGTACGCTCAAAACCGCGTTCAGCTATGCCTTGATACAGGTATTTACGCTCGGTTTGGCTTTCAGCTTTATTGCCTTTCACCAGTAATTTTTCACCTTCACTGCTGATCTCAAGTTCATCCATTGAGAATCCGGCTACGGCCATCGTTATGCGATAACGATTTTCGCCGAGTAATTCGATGTTATATGGAGGATAACCTGAGTTGCCATTATTGGCGGCGGCATGTTCTGCCAATTGCGCTAAACGGTCAAAACCAATGGCACTGCGGTAAAGTGGTGTTAAATCATAAGTACGCATATTCATATCCTTGTCTTAAGCAATATGGAGAATTGGCGGACTGTTTTCAGGATGAAAACGTTTATAGAGTCTGCCGAATTAAATCTTCTGTCCTTACGGCACAGAATTCACACTAGGACCCTCATCGAGCGATCCTGAAATAGATATAAGGACGGGAGAGAGAATTTCAAGCAAGAAAATTAAAAAAATGTGCAGAACTTTAAAAGACCAATAAAAACAAACTCTAATTCAACTTTAAAACGGTGAAGCGAGACGTGAATGATATCGCTGCATTAGATTCATTGCGCACGGCAAGCAGTATTCGCTAAATTGCAGCCAATAAAAAAGGAGCCTAGGGCTCCTTTTTCAGTCTTAGCATCGAATTAACGAGTGCGTGGACACAGTTCTTCAGCGCTGAAGAAGTAAGCAATTTCACGAGCAGCAGATTCAACAGCATCAGAGCCGTGAGCCGCGTTTTCGTCAATGCTTTCAGCGAAATCAGCACGGATAGTACCAGGAGCCGCTTGAGCTGGGTTAGTTGCACCTAAAATTTCACGGTGAGCTAAAACAGCGTTTTCGCCTTCTAATACTTGGACCATGATAGGACCAGAAGTCATGAATGCAACCAGAACACCGAAGAAGCCGCGCTCGCTATGCTCAGCATAGAAACCTTCAGCTTGTTCTTTAGTCAGGTGTAACATTTTTGATGCAACGATCTTAAGACCAGCAGTTTCAAAACGATTGTAGATAGCACCGATGTGGTTTTTTGCAACAGCATCAGGTTTGATAATAGAAAATGTGCGTTCGATCGCCATAACTAGCTTCCTTTGTCAGCAAGTTTAAAAAAATTCGCGCGGATTATACGAAATTTAAAAGCTAAATCCTATCTTTATAGCAAATTAGTCTGAGATATTGCGCACATTCGCTTTATTCGTAATCAGCTTGATCACGCAAAAGACCCCGCTAGGAGGATAAATCCTCAGCAGGGTCCATTAACTCATTAAAAAATGGGATTATTTTCTATTTTTTGCCCAAATACCTGCCCAAGCAATCAAAGCGACTAAAATGACTGCGGGAGCAAGATCTAACAAGTGATGGAATAAACCGACACCGCCATGCCCTGGATGAGCCCAAGCCATTGAAGGGACAAGCATACATAACAATACAAGCAAAAGTTTCATGTGAACATCCTTGCAGTTGCGATAACAAAGTTAAGCCATTTAAATGCCTTAACCAATATACAACAAGGTACGATATCCGCTAAAAATGAACTTGACTGTGATCAAACTCTCGCCAAATATTCTCTGCGCCCCTGCAAATACGTGAGGTAAATCACCTTAGTTAAACGTCAAAAGGACAAGATGCCTCACATAAAAAGCCGTATCACCGCTGTGCTCACTACTTTTCATCAATCCAACACTGCTGAATCGCTTCCAGTATTTTTTCATTACAGTGCTTGGGATCATCGGCAAAATCATCCAAGGCTAACACCCACTCATACAATTGGGTGAAATGCAGCTGAGTAGGATTCACCTCTGGGTGTGCTTCGAGTAATTCCAACGCAATATCTAACGAATCTATCCAGGTTAATGTCATCGTTTTCCCCTATTCGGTTCGCTTTAATGGGTAAGTTCTTGCTAAACGGCGTTACCCATAAGGAGGTGAATCAAGTGTTGATATTCCGTAGTCAATACTCGACAGCAAGGACACTAACCCTGTGCTTGCGTCACCTTTTTCACTTTAATCGCATTTTTTTCAACAAAATCAATAATAGCACCCGCCACATCTTTCGTGGTGGCGCCTTCAATTCCTTCAAGACCGGGTGAAGAGTTCACTTCCATGATCACAGGGCCGTGGTTTGAGCGTAGCAAGTCAACACCAGCCACATTAAGCCCCATGGTCTTAGCCGCACGAATGGCGACTGAGCGTTCCTCTGGGGTTAATTTGACTAAACTTGCCGTGCCACCACGGTGCAAGTTAGAGCGGAACTCACCGGGCATAGCTTGACGCTTCATGGCGGCAATCACTTTATCGCCGAGCACGAAACAGCGAATGTCTGCGCCATTGGCTTCTTTAATATATTCCTGCACCATGATGTTGGCTTTAAGGCCCATAAAGGCTTCAATCACGCTCTCAGCCGCTTTACGGGTCTCGGCTAATACCACGCCGATACCTTGGGTGCCTTCGAGTAATTTAATCACCAGAGGCGCGCCACCCACCATATCAATCAAGTCGGGGATATCACTCGGTTTATTGGCAAAACCAGTAATGGGTAAGCCAATACCACGGCGTGACATCAACTGCATAGAACGCAGTTTGTCACGTGAGCGCGAGATCCCAACAGAATCATTTAAAGCATATACGCCCATCATCTCAAACTGACGCAAAACTGCCGAACCATAAAAGGTAATCGACGCCCCAATGCGGGGGATCACAGCATCAAATGCGGGTAACTCTCGCCCACCAATGTGGATACTCGATTGCCGCATGTTGATATTCATATAACATTCAAGGGGATTGATTACGTGTACTTCATGACCACGTAATTGAGCCGCTTCAACGAGTCGCTTCGTTGAATATAACTCAGGCCCTTGCGATAAGATCGCTATTCTCATTCTGGTCTCCGGCAACCATTAATTTTGAGCGCATAATACGCCTGCGCAGGGATAAATCAAACAACTAGAGGCATAGACAAGATTAGTTGCACAAATGCTCAACGCCAAAAGCAAAAAACCAGTCACGTGGACTGGTTTTAACAATTATCGCGGCAGCATTAATTGCCTTCGCTGACCATGTTAACCGTGTATTTAGGGATCTCAATCACCATGTCAGTGTCGACCACTTTCGCCTGACAAGATAGACGGCTTTCGGGCTCAAGTCCCCAAGCTTTGTCTAACATATCATCTTCCAGCTCATCACTTGACTCAAGATCATTAAAGCCTTCACGCACGATACAGTGACACGTCGTGCAAGCACAGGACTTTTCACATGCATGCTCGATATTGATGCCATTACGCAGCGCAACATCAAGAATGGTCTCACCAACATTCGCCTCAAGCACTGCGCCGTCAGGGCACAACTCGGCATGGGGAAGAAAGACTAATTGGGGCATTACATCACCTATATGTTGTCGATCGACTGGCCTTTGAATGCCACTCGAATAGAATTGTCCATACGTCTGGCAGCAAAATCTTGGGTTTGCTCATCCAGTTTTTCAATCGCGAGCTTAATCGCATCGGCATCATCGCCCGCGGCAACTTGCGCCACATTGGCCATAGTGGCATCGATTTGTCCACGCTCATCGGCATTCAGCAAGTCGCCATCTTTCGCTAACGCGGCATGTAAAGACTCGAGTACCCTCGCCGCCTCCACTTGCTGCTCGGCCAGCATACGACGACCGATATCGTCTTTGGCATACTTCATCGAATCTTTCAGCATAGTGGCAATTTCAGTATCCGATAAACCAAAAGATGGCTTAACTTGAATACTTGACTGCACGCCGGTGGATTTCTCCATCGCGGTCACGCTGAGTAAACCATCGGCATCCACTTGGAATGTCACACGAATGTGCGCAGCGCCTGCGGCTAACGGCGGAATACCTTTTAAGGTAAAACGCGCCAGTGAGCGGCAATCGGCAACGAGCTCACGCTCGCCCTGCACCACATGGAATGCCATGGCCGTTTGACCATCTTTAAAGGTGGTAAATTCCTGTGCTCGCGCAACCGGAATCGTCGTATTACGCGACACTACTTTTTCCACTAAACCGCCCATGGTCTCTATGCCTAATGACAAAGGGATCACATCGAGGAGCAGCAAATCAGATTCGGGTTTATTACCCACTAAAATGTCGGCTTGAATAGCTGCACCAATGGCGACAACACGATCGGGATCGATAGACGTCAGTGGTGGTTTACCGAAGAAAGCTTCAACCTGTTCACGCACTAATGGCACGCGCGTTGAACCGCCAACCATCACAGTTTCAAGCACTTCATCCGTTGTCACGCCCGCATCACGCAGGGTACGGCGACAGCTGGCAATGGTCTTCTTAACCAACGCCGCAATCATGGCATCAAATTCAGCTTTAGTAACGATTTGCGTCAGTTCAGTCCCATCGGCAAGGATCACTTTTGCTTCTGTTTCTGCTGCATCCGTTAAGGCTTCTTTGACTCGACGCGATTCAATCAACAGTTGACGGCTTAATTGTGAGTCGATGTCGCTAAGCTGCCACACTTGTTGCATATGTGCTTGCAGTAAATGATCGAAATCATCGCCGCCAAGCGCTGAATCACCACCGGTGGCTAACACTTCGAATACACCGCGATTCAAACGCAAAATAGAAATATCGAAGGTACCGCCGCCTAAGTCATAGATGGCAATCACGCCCTCTTGCTTAGAGTCTAAGCCGTAGGCAATCGCAGCAGCCGTCGGTTCATTCAACAGACGTAGCACTTTAACACCCAGCAAAGCTGCGGCATCTTTTGTGCCTTGGCGCTGGGCATCATCAAAATAAGCAGGCACTGTGATCACGACACCTTGCAGCTCGCCACCTAAGGTTTTTTCAGCACGGGCGATCAGCGGACGTAAAATCTCCGCAGACACTTGCACTGGATTCACTTGGCCTTGGGGAGTCACGAATAAAGGTAAACCGTTTTCGCTTTCGGCAAACTCGTAGGGGAATGATTGCTCGCCGGCTTTAATATCAGCCAGGCTGCGGCCCATAAAACGCTTAACCGAAACGATCGTGTTTTGCGGATCCTGCGCCGAACTCAACGCCGCAAGGGCGCCGACTTCGACTGAATCTTGGGTATAACGCACGATAGAAGGTAATGAATGCTGTCCAAGTTCGTCCGGCAGGGTTGCCGTCTCTCCACTTCGAACAGCCGCCACCAAAGAATTGGTCGTACCTAAATCGATGCCAACGGCAAGTCTATGTTGGTGCGGCGCGGCACTTTGACCGGGCTCAGCTATCTGCAAAAGGGCCATATATATCCAACTTAGTAATGCCAACTCAAGCGTGCTTGAGTTGGCAAAGTAACATAAACACGGAAAATCAATCTAACAGAGCGTCTTCGACTCTGGTCAACTCGTCGTGTAATTTTGCCATAAATTTGAGTTTGCGAACTTGATCCGCCGCTAACAATGCATCTTCAGCCTGCTCACTGGTTAACAGTTGAGTCAATTGCTGAGTGAGTTGCGCGCGGTACTGCGCAAACGATTGGTATAGCTCGTCAATACTCGCTTGAGGATCGGCACTATCGCGTATGTCTTCCAACGCCTCACGCCATTCCATTTGCTGCATCAAGAAGCCAGTATCTTTCACTGTGGTGGTTTCATGGCTTAATTCAATGCCACGCAGCGACAGCATATGCTCGGCGCGGCGAATGGGATCTTTTAAGGTTTGAAAACCATCATTGACTTGCGCCGTGCGCTGCACCGACAGCAGTTTTTGCTGCTCAGTATCATTGGCAAATTTATCGGGATGAACCGCCCGTTGCAGTTCGCGATAGCGTTCTGCAAGTAAGGCGGTATCAATATCGAAGGCAGGGGAAAATTTAAACAGCTCGAAATAATTCATGCGTCAACTTTAGCGGTTAAACAGTGAAACTCTCACCGCAACCACACTCACCTTTTGCGTTAGGATTATTAAATTGGAAGCCTTCGTTCAGCCCTTCTTTAACAAAATCCAGCTCGATCCCTTGAAGATAGATGAGGCTCTTGGCATCGATGATGATTTTCACATCTTCGATATCAAACACTTCATCGTCATCATTTAAAGAATCAACGAACTCAAGTACATAAGCCATACCAGAACAGCCTGATGTTCTTAAGCCGAGACGCAGGCCTACACCTTTGCCTCGGTTAACTAAGAAAGATCTGACACGATCGGCTGCCGCTGGGGTCATTGTAATCGCCATCTTAACTCCAGATGTTACTTAGCTTGTTTCGATTTGTACTCGTCGATAGCAGCTTTAATGGCATCTTCAGCCAAAATTGAACAGTGGATCTTCACCGGTGGCAATGCCAATTCTTCAGCGATATCTGTGTTCTTAATCGCCGCAGCTTGTTCGATAGTCTTGCCTTTAACCCACTCAGTTACCAGTGAGCTAGACGCAATCGCGCTACCACAACCGTAGGTTTTGAACTTAGCGTCTTGAATGATGCCATCAGCACCAATTTTCAACTGAAGTTTCATCACGTCACCGCAAGCAGGCGCACCTACCATACCGGTAACGACCGAAGGATCGTTTTTATCAAAAGAACCAACGTTACGTGGGTTCTCATAATGATCTATCACTTTTTCACTGTAAGCCATGGTACTGCTCCAAAATTATCTATTGTAAAGGTCAGAATTAATGATGTGCCCATTGAACTTGGTTCAGGTCGATTCCATCTTTAAACATTTCCCACAAAGGAGACATTTCTCTTAATTTATCAATAGATTGAGTAATTACTTCGATAGCATGATCGATTTCTTCTTCGGTTGTGAAACGGCCGATAGAGAAACGAATCGAGCTATGTGCCATTTCATCGTTTAAGCCAAGCGCACGTAATACGTAGCTAGGCTCTAGGCTGGCAGAGGTACAAGCCGAACCCGATGAAACCGCTAAATCTTTCAGTGCCATCATTAACGACTCGCCTTCAACATAGTTGAAGCTGACGTTGAGGCTACCGCTAACGCGCTCAATCGCATCACCATTGATATAGGTTTCTTCAATGTGCTTGATGCCATTCCATAATTTGTCACGTAATGCACCGATACGAGCGTCATCAGAGGCCATTTCCGCTTTTGCGATTGCAGCAGCTTCACCTAAACCTACGATTTGATGCGTTGGTAACGTACCGCTACGCATACCACGCTCATGACCACCACCGTGCATTTGCGCTTCTAAGCGAATGCGTGGCTTACGACGAACATATAGCGCGCCGATACCTTTAGGGCCATACATTTTGTGACCAGAAATCGAGATCAAATCCACTTTAGTGGCTTGCACATCGATAGGCACTTTGCCTGCACTTTGCGCTGCATCCATGTGGAAAATAATGCCTTTTGAACGGCATAGCTCACCGATTGCATCGATATCGTGGATCACACCGATTTCGTTGTTCACGTGCATGATGCTGACAAGGATAGTGTCGTCACGCATTGCCGCTTCTAAACGTTCCATCGGAATGATGCCGTTAGCCGCTGGCTCTAAATAAGTCACTTCGAAACCTTCGCGCTCTAATTGGCGACAGGTATCAAGAACGGCTTTATGTTCAGTCTTACTGGTGATGATGTGCTTGCCTTTCTTGTGATAGAAATGAGCAACACCTTTAATCGCTAAGTTGTTCGATTCCGTCGCGCCAGAGGTAAACACAATTTCGCGGTGATCGGCGTTAATTAACTCGGCAATTTGATTGCGAGCAATATCCACCGCTTCTTCAGCTTGCCAGCCGTAGCGATGTGAACGTGAGGCTGGATTACCAAAGATGCCGTCCATTGTCATGCATTGGAACATCTTTTCCGCGACTCTTGGATCAACAGGCGTGGTGGCGGCATAATCTAAATAGATAGGAAGCTTCATAACACACTCCGTACTGAGCAGTCTCTGCCGAGGCTACATACAACGTACAAAAATTATTTTTATCGTATAACAAAGTTCAGTTATAAACTGACTCTTTGTTCCTTTTGCATAGTGTCTTGCTTAAGCGAGATAAATTGCACATCTCGTTTCTGCATCAAGCCAGCAAGACTGATACCATCTAAAAAATCTGAAATTTGTTTGCTTAAATCGCCCCAAAGTGAATGGGTTAAGCAGCGAGTTCCACTCTGACAATTGCCAAGTCCTTGGCAACGAGTCGCATCGACAGACTCATCTACAGCATGGACAACCATGCCGACTGAAATATCATTGGCTTCTAGGCCTAAGCGATAACCACCGCCCGGTCCACGTACACTGGCAACTAAACCGTGTTTTCTTAGCTTAGCGAAGAGTTGTTCCAGATAGGAAAGCGAAATCCCTTGTCTCTCAGAGATGTCCGCTAAGGGAACTGGTCCCGATGCTGAGTGGATGGCCACATCTAGCATAGCGGTTACTGCATAACGACCTTTTGATGTAAGTTTCATAACTACCATAGCTCCCGAAGAGGTATGCTTTATTTCAACATACCCGAGTAAATCAGTCAAGTATTAAAACCTACTAAAACACTCAAGTATTGAGTGTGCACATAACCAATACCCTTTCATCTTGGTGGGGTATTTAACCTTTTTCCGGCTTAAGATTCAATGCTAGAGCGCCAATTAATCGACATCTAGCACGATATAAACCCAGGATAAAAGTGATCAGTACACTATGGCGCGGTCAAACTAAGGTTTGACCGCGGTATGAGCCTTTATAACAAGATCCGCTAAAGTAGAACCCTTGAAACTAGACTTTTAAGTCACTCAGACCATTACGTTAAAGCTAAATACTCGGATCAAACTCATCGATAGCATTTTGTCGCTTATCGGCGGCGGCTTTCTCTGCATCATTAAACTCGCCCATATCCAGCTCTGGCAGTTTTTCGGTGCAGACATTACCGCCCAGCCCTTGAATGGCTTGACACAACTCTTGAACTTTCGAGTCCATCAGATGCATATGATCCAGCATCTGCCCTATCGCATTGGCAACAGGATCGGGATTATCCGGTGATACTGCGTACGCATCAAAACCGTATTTTTTCGCCATCGCGCTGCGGCGTTCGGTTTTCTCTTTCGATTGCGGTGACGGTGATGCCACCACGCGCCCAGGAATACCGACTACTGTGGTATCTTTTGGCACATCTTTTACCACTACCGAGTTTGAACCCACACGCGCACCGTCGTGCATGGTAATAGGGCCGAGGATTTTTGCCCCCGCGCCCACCACCACGTTATTGGCTAACGTCGGGTGACGTTTACCCGCCTGCCATGTGGTTCCGCCAAGCGTCACACCATGATAAAGGGTGCAATCATCACCAATCTCAGCCGTTTCACCAATCACCACACCCATACCATGGTCGATAAAAAATCGATGACCTATGGTCGCACCTGGATGGATTTCTACACCCGTCAACCAACGGGAAAAAGTCGATAAACAACGTGCCGTTAAGCGCCAATCGCGCTTCCATAGCTTATGGCTTATCCGATGCAACCAAATGGCATGCATGCCCGGATAGTTAACCAAGATCTCAAACGCGCTGCGCGCCGCAGGATCACGGTGATATATAGATTCAATGTCTTCTTTTAGCCTAGCTATCACGCCCATTGTTTATCCCTTTACGGTCATTCTGTACGGTAATTATTGATGATTAGGATTTGGCTATTTGTCTTTAGAACCCGTCACTTTCTCAATAGAGGTCAAAATACCCCTGAGAATATTCATCTCCTGACTCTCAATCCGTGCGCGGCTAAACAAGCGGCGCAGTTTCATCATCACTTGTCCGGGATGATTCTTAATGATAAAGCCGGTTGATAGCAGTGTCGTCTCAAGGTGTGCAAAGAAACGTTCCTGATCGGCGGCCAAGGGATACTCAGTCAGCTCTTCTTCGGCCACTTCTTTTTGTGCGAGGTGGGCAACACGGGTTTCATAACAAATGATTTGTACGGCTTGCGCAAGATTGAGCGAGCTGTATTCAGGATTTGCAGGAATCGCCACATGATAAGTGCACTGTTGCAACTCTTCATTGCTCAACCCGTGGTTCTCACGGCCAAACACGATTGCAACGGGGCCTTTAAGTGCCTCTGTCGCTAATCTCACCCCAGCTTCTCTTGGCTCTAACATCGGCCAATCTAAGGTACGACTACGCGCGCTGGTTGCGATCACGAGACTGCAATCGGCAATCGCTTCAGCGAGTGAATCCACTTTCACAAGATGTTTCAGAATATCCGATGCACCCGCGGCTAATGCAATGGAATGCCCATCGGGTTCAACACGCGGTTCTGCAAGGTACAGATTTGACAGACCCATAGTCTTCATCGCTCTGGCAGTGGAACCAATATTGCCGGGGTGCGAAGTCCCCACTAAAACCACTCGAATATTACTTAGCATGAAACAACTTAATTTAATTCATAAAACGTTGGGGACGAATATTATCACAGCCATTGCCGAATGCTTATATGAAAATCGGTATTTGATATAACTATCAAATCGGGTATAATGCCGCCCGCTATTTTAACGTTCTTTAACATCCAGGGGATTGCAATGCATCCGATGCTGACGATTGCTGTACGCGCTGCCCGCGCGGCCGGCCAAAATATTATGCGCGCCTATACCGAACTTGACCGTATTGAAGTCAGTTCAAAAGGTATCAATGATTTTGTTACCAGTGTAGACAAGGAAGCAGAAGCGACAATTACTTACCAAATTCGTAAATCTTACCCTGATCACACTATCGTGGGTGAAGAGAAAGGCGAAAACCGCGGTGAGAATAACGACTACGTTTGGATAGTTGACCCTCTGGATGGCACTAACAACTTTGTTAGAGGCATTCCCCACTTCGCGATTTCTATCGCTCTGCAACATAAAGGTAAAACTGAAGTTGCGGTTGTTTACGATCCTGTCCGTGAAGAACTCTTTACCGCCGTCCGTGGTAAAGGCGCAAAACTCAATGATTTCCGTCTGCGTGTTACCAACGTGAATGAATTAGCCCCTACCATGATTGGTACTGGCTTCCCATTCAAGGCGCGTCAACACACTGAAACTTATATGGCTATTTTCGGCGAAGTCTTCGGCCAATGTGCTGACTTACGTCGTGCAGGTTCTGCCGCATTAGATTTAGCCTATGTTGCTGCGGGTCGTTTAGACGGCTTCTTCGAAATTGGCTTAAAGCCATGGGATATCGCTGCTGGCGATCTTATCTGCCGCGAAGCGGGCGGTACGGTTACCGATTTCACTGGCAACCATAACTATTTGATTTCTGGTAACATCGTTGCAGGTTCACCTAAAGTGACCACAGAATTAGTTAAAATCATGCGTCCTTTATTGAACGAAGCTTTAAAACGTTAATTGTAGGCGTTAATCTCGAAGCGTTAGTCTCGAAGCGTTAGCCTCGATTAACACTTAGCTTTCCAAAACGCATAGACACAAACCGTTAGACATAAAAAAGGCCAGTGGCAAACTCTTCTAAGAGCGCCCACTGGCCTTTTTGTTTATGTGGCTTTCATTCTAAAGCCTTCAGTACTCGAGCCATCAAGTCCTCACATCCTCAGTCGCCAAAACATAGTATCTGAGAAATAGTGCTTAAGAATAAAAGGAGTCTCCTGCAAGCGTCAGCACTGATTTCAGCACCAATCGGCTAACAGGACGTACAACCACTAATTGAGTTATCTCCCCGCTAAGGCTTGCGCTGGCGCAATCTGGCTGGCTTTCCAAGCAGGATAAAGCGTGGCGATTAAGCTCATCACAAACGCCATCACAATCACCAACGCCGCATCTGAGCCATGTAACTCAGACGGTAAAAAGTCGACAAAGTACACATCGGCTGACAGCAGTTGAATACCGAGTAACTGCTCCATAGTACTGGCAATCGCACTTAAATTCAGTGCCACACTCACGCCGATAATCCCGCCAAGACCACAGCCAAGCAGCCCATTCAAGGCGCCCTGCACCATGAAAATACCCATCACAGCAAGGCGGCTTAGGCCCATAGTCATCAAAATCGCAATCTCAGAGGCTTTATCCCGCACCGCCATTACTAAGGTGGAAACGATGTTAAAGCAGGCGACACCAATCACCAGCACTAGCACTAAGTACATAACAGTGCGAACCAACTGAATGTCTTGATATAAATGCCCTTGGGTACGGGTCCAGTCACTGATATACACCGACTGCTTTTGCGCATAACCAAGTTCACGCACTTTGACGGGTGCATCAAACACTTTATCGACGCTAATACGCACGCCAGTCACGCCGCTCTTCATGTTCAAAATCTGCGCAGCGTACTGCATAGGAATATAAGCCGTGGTCAGCTCAAGCTCGCCGCCAAGATTATAGGCGCCAGACACCACAAAACGATGGCTCTTCGCCGCGCGTAAACTGCCCGCCGCTTCTGGATCCATATCCTGCACATATAAGGCCAGCGTATCGCCAACCTCAAGCCCCAACTTGGTCAACAAACTCTGCCCAAGGACGATGTGATTTTCATCTTGGTCTAGACTCTGCCAGCTGGCATCGCTCATAAATTGCGCCAGTGTCGAGACCTTGATTTCTTCTTTTGGATCGATCCCCACGACAGCTAAACCTTGAAAACCGCCGGGCTTTTGCACTAAACCTTGCATGCGGATAAAAGGCGCCGCGCCGCGAATACCTTCAATTAACAGCGCGCCCTCGGCAACACTCTGCCAGTTCGCGATAGGCTCGCTCACACCGACTATGTCCGCCTGCGGCACGACGCCAAGCAATCTATGTTCTAACTCGCGCTCAAAACCATTCATTGCCGACAAGACGATGATCAATACCGCCACGCCTAAGGCGATGCCAGCAGTCGAAGCGAAGGAAATAAAGCTAATAAAGCTGTTGGATTGGCGGGCGCGATAAAAACGCCAACCAATAGATAAGGCTAACGGTCCTTTCATACTTGGGTTTCCGCCGCTAATTGCAGGAAGCCGTTCTTCATCATCAGTTGACGGTCCATACGGGCGGCCAATTTATGATCATGGGTCACCACCACAAACGCCGTACCCAGTTGTTCGGCGAGTTCGCGGATCAACTCATAAACCGCATCGCCACTGTTGGCATCTAAGTTACCCGTAGGTTCATCGGCCAGCACTAATTTAGGTTTATTAATCAAGGCCCTTGCGATAGCCACACGTTGACGTTCGCCGCCAGATAGCTCGGCGGGAATGTGCGTCATGCGATGCCCTAACCCGACCCGCTCCAACAAGGCTTTAGCATCGGCGAGCGCCAGCTTACGATCTTTACCTTGAATAAATGCCGGCATAGCGACGTTTTCTAACGCGGTAAATTCTGGCAATAAATGATGGAATTGATAGATAAAACCTAAGTCTTGGTTACGGATCTGCGCTTGGCGCGCACTGGACACTTGATATAAATCTTCGCCTAATAGCAAGACTTTACCTGCGGTTGGTTCATCCAACGTGCCCATGATGTGCAGCAAGGTACTCTTACCTGAGCCTGAACTGCCGACAATCGCCAACTGCTCGCCCTTAAACACTTGCATATCAACATTAGACAACACTTGCGTGGTCACGGCGCCATCATGGTAACTCTTACTGACACTCTGCACTTGCAGTAACACGTCTTGCATTGAAGTTCTCTCTTAAACAGGCTTTGGCATCGATTTATGTCATTAAATCAATGCATTTAATTATTCGCATCTTGCTAAACCGTCGCTCAATTCAAAAATGCCGACGGTTTACAGCTATTGGCGCATACCGTTACTCATATCTGAGCGCAGTCGCGGGTTGCACATTAGCAGCGCGCAGTGCGGGATATAAGGTCGCCAACAGGGTTACCAGTAGCGTACCAATCACGATCACAGACAACTGCATCAATTCCAGTTTCACCGGCAAACTTTGCCCTACGCCTAAAATAGAAATCCCTAAGGTGGTCATAATGCCATTCAGATTCAAGGTGATGAGTATCCCAACCGCCAGCCCCAGCACTAAACCGAGCACTGCATTGAGCGACCCTTGCACCACAAAAATACCCATCACGGCGGGTGTGGTCACGCCTTGGGTTTTGAGTACCGCCACATCTGTTGTTTTATCGACCACCATCATGACCAGCGCCGAGACGATATTGAATGCGGCCACGGCCACAATCAGACTCAACATCAGCGACATCATGTTCTTTTCCATTTTGACCGCACCGAACAAGTGGCCATAGGTATCACGCCAATCGCTGGTTGTCGCCTTAACACCTTGTTTAGCTAATATATCCTGCACTTTAGGCGCTAAAGCAGGTGCGCTAAAGGGATCGGCTAAATAGAGTCTGAGCTGTTCAATCGCCTCACTGGGTTGGCGCATAAGCCGTTTCGCATCTTGATAATGGATATACGCCACGCCCGCATCGACCTGAGAGCCCATTTCAAAAATGCCCGAGACCAAAAACTTACGTTGGCTCGGCACTGGGCCTAAGGGCGAATACACCACGCCATCGCCACTCAGTAATCGCACTGTATCACCTGGGGCGACTTTAAGTTGCCTTGCCAGCTCAGAGCCCAAAATCACCTTGTAGTCGCCGCTCGTCAGCTGCTCAAATGCACCTGAGTAAGTGTGCTGGGCAACCGAAGATAACTTTTCCGCTAACTCGGGGAACACGCCATAAACCTGCACAGCACGAATACTCGCCGCCGATTGCACCATGGCCTGCGTCGACACGCTCGGCGTCACGCCTAATACGCCAGGTAAGGCTTTAAGCGCACTCGCTTGCTTAGTCCAATCGACTAAAGGCGCTTCACTATAAAGGGTTAATTGCGGTACTGCGCCTAAGATACGTTGCTTGAGTTGGCCTTCGAGACCATTCATCACAGAACTCACGACAATGAGCGCGGCAACGCCTAAAAAAATGCCCGAAACGGCAAATAGAGTAATGAACGACGCGAACGCGTTCGCTTTTCTGGCCCGCCAATAACGGTAACCAATATAGAAAGGAAATCCTGGATTCATTGAAAGAGGGTTACGTCCTGTGTGCTGAACTTGCTAAATCATGAAGATGGGCACGATAATAGGGGTATTGGTCCTATAAATAAAGAGGCAAGCCTTGTTCACTGACACCAATCCGTATTTTAGTGTGCCTCACCCTTTTACCGCCTACTTAAGTCTGTGGCCGAGTTCCGAGCCATTACCCTCTGAAATGGCATTAAGATCAATGCAATCATTGGGTATTCAGCTACTCAGCGAAGTAAAAACGCTCGAGGCCAATTGCTTGCTGCAACTGCGCCATTTAGACAACGACGCTAAGGTGGTGGTGGACTTTTTAAAGCTGCAATCCCGCAAAGTGGATTTAGTACTGCAGCATGTATTAGAGAAAGAAACTCAAGAAGGCGAAAAATTCATTGGCAATCAGTTTGGTGGCAGCGGCCTAAGACTGCTCACACCCACAGCCTTGGACATCGGCTCAAACTATAAAATCACCCTGTTTATTCACGACGAGTTAGTCGCCATTCTCTGTTTTGGCAAAGTAACCGCCTCTACCGCGCAAAAAACGCTATCTACCGAGAGCAGCGCCAATCGAGATACTAATAGCGGTGACACACAAAGCCCCGAGTTCAATACTCAGGCGGAACTTCAGTCTCCTGCCACGCAATGGCAAACCGACTTTGAATTCAGTCAAATTCTCGAAGCTGACGTGGAGCAATTAGTCAAAGCCAGCCTCAATGTGCAGCAGAAACAACTCAAGTTACGTAAACTCGCCAGAGACGAGCGTCAATAGCCGCTGACTTTTCACTGGCACCTGCGCCATCAAGTCTCTACAATGTCTGCAACTCTTTGTGAATGAATCAGTTTATCGCACGCCAATGACTCACATATCAGCCCTAACGCCGCCAGCCGTCAAAAATGGCAATCAAATTCAGACTCTGTCCACCGTGGGCGGCGTTTGCCAAGCCGTTACACTCGCCAGTTTAGCGCGTCAACATAAGGGGACGACCTTAGTTGTCACCAGTGATACGCCAAGCGCCTTAAGCTTAGAGCTAGAACTGAGTTATTTGCTCTGTAAAACAGGCATTAAGGTCAGATTATTCCCTGACCGCGAAACCTTGCCCTACGACAGTTTTTCGCCCCATCAGGATTTGATCTCTCAGCGACTCGAAACCCTGTCGCAGCTGTCTCAAATTGAGCAAAACATCGTTATCGTGCCCGTCACGACCTTGATGATGCGCCTGCCACCTAAGGCCTATTTGAGCGCCAACGTGTTTGTGCTGAAAAAAGGCGACAGCTACAAGTTACACGATGTACGCCAGCATTTAACCGACACTGGCTACCATTCGGTTGAGCAAGTGTATGAACACGGCGAGTTTGCGATTCGCGGCTCGATTCTGGATATCTTCCCCACTGGGATGAATATGCCGCTGCGCATCGAGCTATTCGATGAAGAAGTGGAGACCATCCGCCATTTTGATCCCGAAACCCAACGTTCATTGCAACCTGTTGACTCGATTCGCCTATTGCCCGCGAAGGAATTTCCGACCGACAGCTCAGCCATCGAAGGCTTTAGACAAAGATACCGTCGCCGTTTTGAGGTCATAGTTAAAGAGCCGGAATCAGTTTATCAGCTGGTGAGCCGCAACTTGATGCCGGCGGGGATTGAAAACTACCTCCCGCTGTTTTTTGATGACACAGCGACCCTATTCGATTACTTGCCCAAGGATACTCAACTCGTCACTTTAGGGGATATCGAAAAGTCGGCGCGCGCGCATCTGCAAGAAGTCGAACATCGCTATCAAGACAGGCGCGTCGATCCACTGCGGCCGCTACTGGCGCCTAAAGAGCTGTATTTACTCATTGAAGAGTTATTTGCCGCCTTTAAACCGCTACCACGTTACCAAATGCACGTGCCGACAGATGGCACTGAAACGACGAAAGCGGTGGTTATTGCCGCCAGCACCCTGCCCGATATCAGCGCCAACCATAAATTAAAGCAACCGCTGTTAGCGCTGCAAGATTATGCCAGCAGCGCCAAGCGCATGTTGTTTAGCGCTGAGTCCGAAGGTCGCCGCGAAGCGCTGCTTGAATTGCTCGCTAAAATTCAGTTAAAACCTGCGCTGTTTAACCATTTTGATGAATTTATTCAAAGTGATGCCAAGTTAGGCCTTATCGTGTCGCCGCTATCACGCGGTTGTTTACTGCAGATCAGCGCCAAAGATAGCATCAGTATCATTTGTGAGACTGAACTCTTCGGCCATCGTATTTCCCAGCAACGTCGCCGTGAAAAACATCGTCAGATCAGTAACGATGCCCTGATTAAAAACTTGGCCGAACTCAAAGTCGGTCAACCCATTGTGCATTTAGAACACGGTGTTGCCCTCTACAAAGGCTTAGTCACGCTAGATACAGGCGGACTGGTCGCCGAATACCTGCAACTGGAATACGCCGGCGGCGATAAACTGTATGTGCCAGTGTCTTCATTGCACCTTATCAGCCGCTACAGTGTTGGTGCCGACGAAGACGCCCACTTAAATAAACTCGGTAACGAGATCTGGGCAAAAGCCAAGAAAAAAGCCATTGAAAAAATCCGCGATGTTGCGGCCGAGCTGCTTGATGTCTATGCCCGTCGCCAATCCCGTCCCGGCGAAAGCTGTGAGATTGACGAAGAAGAATACGCCCAATTCGCTCGCGGTTTCCCCTTCGAGGAAACCGTCGATCAAGAAAGCGCCATCATCGCCGTGTTAGCCGATATGCAATCGCCGACCGCAATGGACAGATTAGTCTGTGGCGATGTGGGCTTTGGTAAAACCGAAGTCGCCATGCGCGCCGCCTTTGTGGCCGTCAACGCCGGCAAACAAGTGGTCGTGCTGGTTCCGACCACATTGCTTGCCCAGCAACACTATGAAAACTTTAAAGACAGATTTGCCGACTGGCCCGTAGTCACCGAAGTGATGTCACGTTTTCGTACCGCCAAAGAACAGAATCAAGTGCTGCAGCAACTGGAAGAAGGCAAAGTCGATATTGTTATCGGGACCCACAAGTTACTGCAATCTGAGGCCAAGTTTGAAAACTTAGGCCTGCTGATCATCGACGAAGAACACAGATTTGGTGTACGTCAGAAAGAGAAAATCAAGGCGCTGCGTGCCAACGTCGATATCTTAACCCTGACCGCGACGCCTATTCCACGGACCTTAAACATGGCCATGTCGGGCATGCGCGATTTATCGATTATCGCCACCCCGCCCGCCAAACGTTTAGCGGTGAAAACCTTTGTGCGGGAATCCGATCCTGCAACAGTGCGCGAGGCTATTTTGCGGGAAATTCTCCGTGGCGGCCAAGTGTATTATCTGCACAATAATGTTGAAACCATTGAGAAATGTGCCCAAGGTATTATCGATCTACTGCCTGAAGCGCGAGTCGTCGTTGCCCATGGGCAAATGCGTGAGCGTGACCTTGAGCGGGTGATGTCAGACTTTTATCACCAAAGATTCAACGTGTTAGTCTGTACCACTATTATCGAAACTGGTATCGACGTTCCGAGTGCCAACACCATTATTATCGAGCGCGCCGATACCTTTGGTCTGGCGCAGTTACACCAATTACGCGGCCGCGTCGGACGCTCGCACCATCAGGCCTATGCCTATTTGATGACGCCGCATCCTAAACGTATGACCCCAGATGCGCGTAAGCGTTTAGAAGCCATTGATGCCCTTGAAGATCTCGGTGCAGGCTTTATGCTGGCGACGCAGGATTTAGAGATCCGCGGCGCAGGTGAACTCTTAGGTGATGAGCAGAGCGGCCATATTTCGAAAATTGGTTTTAGCTTATACATGGAAATGCTCGAAGCGGCAGTCAAAGCCTTAAAACAAGGCAAAGAGCCTTCGCTGGCGCAAATGCTCAATCAGCAATGCGAGATTGAACTGCGTATCCCCGCCCTGCTGCCTGAGGCCTATGTGAGCGACGTGAATATTCGTCTATCCCTCTATAAACGCATTGCTGGTTGCGAAACCGAAGCGGCGCTGGATGAGTTAAAAGTCGAATTGATCGACCGTTTTGGCCTATTACCCGAACCGACGCGCAACTTAATGGAAATGACCCTCTATAAACATGAGGCGACTCGCTTAGGGGCGACTAAAATAGAAGTGCACAGTAAAGGTGGCAGCATCGAATTTAGTCATGATCACGTCATCGATCCTATGTTTATTATTGGATTACTCCAAAGCCAGCCACAAATCTATCGAATGGAAGGACCGAATAAGTTAAAGTTCAGCCTTGCGGCCGAAACCAGCAAAGACAGGCTCGCTTTGGTCAAACTCTTGCTCGAACAATTATCGCAACATCGTCTTGGAGATAAATAGTGTTACGTAAACTCGCGGTCTCTATCGCTACCCTCATTGCACTATCGCACAGTCAGGTCGTCCAAGCGGAAGCTTGGTTCGAAGTTGAAGTCTATGTATTTGAACGCCAAAGTCAGTCAACTGAGCAATGGTCAGATACGCCGATCAAGACGAAAACCGATAAAGCGATAGACTTGATCTCTCCAGCGGTTGCACAAGTCGTTACCCCAATGGCGAGTGAGTCGGCGCCTTGTACGCTAGTATTTGATGCCGATGCCAATAGCCATTGCGCCGAAACCTTAAACGGTGAGCCAACTTCTGAGCCTATAGCCGCCGCGCCAACCAGTGTTGAATATCGCTATCCGCCAGTGATCCCATCAGAAATCAGCAGCGCAACGACCAGCTATGCCAGCGCTAATGGTGGCCCAGTGTTATTAGCGCGCAGCCAAAGCCAATTCGCGAGCATTATCAATAGTATCTCCCGTGAACGCGGCACGCGCAGTTTACTGCACATGGCGTGGCAACAACCGATGCGTGGCAAAAGTGGTTCAGTGCCTATTCGTTTATTTGCGGGTAAGGATTTCTCGGATACCTATCATTTTGATGGCAGAAAAATTGTTACGCCAACTCAAACTGAACCTATGATCAATGCCGATGCGCCTATGCTTGCGCCAGTGGTATCACCGGTGTGGGAATTAGATGGCACACTGAATATCTATTTAAGCCACTATTTGTATATTGAAACTGCACTGAATATGCGAAAAGAAGGCAGGAAGCTATTACCAGCAATGCCAAGCGATGCCGCCGATACCAGCGCAACACTCACGGCGCCTAAAGTCATGACACCGTTTTTAATGTCGGTGCCTTTGGAGCAAAACCGCCGGGTGAAGAGTGAAGAAATCCATTATTTAGATCACCCCGAAATGGGCATGGTGATCCAAATTCGTAAGATGGCACAACCTAGTGCACAGCAAAAAAGTCAGAATGCCGAATCGATACAAACGGTTGGGCAATACTGAGTCAGCAAGTAAACAGCGAAAGGCTTGAGTCTTACTCTAAAATGAATGACTTAGACTGTACTGCTGTTTAAGACTGCACTTTTAGCTTAAGACTGTACTGCTGTTTAAGACTGTACTATGGAGAAGTCGAGGTAGATATGATCGGCTTCGTCTTCTCCCACAGTAACCGTTAATCCCTCGGTACAAGGCACGCCCACTTCGCACCAAGTAATCAAGTTATTCACCGCAATATCACTGCCTTGGGCTAATACTTCGACACTACCATCACGGCAATTGGTGACATAGCCTGTCACGCCCAAGGCTCTGGCCTTAGTCAAGGTCGCATGCCGACAACCCACACCTTGTACTTTACCCGTTAAACTTATCAATACACGCTTCATCTCACGCCCCTTTTGCATTGCACACAAGCCTGTTATTGGATTAAGCATAGCCGCAATTATCCGAAGGCTAAGTGTTAACCTATGGATCTATAGAGCAAAAAACAAACGATATTTTATTTTAGGCAAAAAAAACAGCTAACAAGACTGCAGTTAGCTGTGTCGGGCGACATACGCAAAGGGATATCCAATAAATGGACAAATACAACAGCAACTCTGTAGCATTTTGTTACAAAATAGCAAGGCTGGCTACTTTACACAATAAATAATTATTTTCAAGAGTTTGAAAAGTAAAACTATCCCTCCCCAGCGAATATAATGCTTTTAGCTGAAAACGGCTCCTACCTCTGCCTGCATTGTTCATTAAAAAAACACCCCTGTGAAAATCGCAGAAACATGAGGGCGCATTGACGTTCAACGCTGGGATTGTGCTTGTCCAGACCAGCTCGCAATTGCGAAACGAGGGTTTGGGAAGTGAGGGTTGTAGAATTGAAGTGTCGCTATGCTACTCCAATAGCGGCTGATGTGTTTGGCGAAGCGTTACAGCAAGACAAGCAAAAATATGCCAGCTACACATTCAAAAGACAACAGCAAAAAACCGGCATAGTCTGCCGGTTTCTGTTTTATTGCGCGATAAGTTGATTACGCGATAACCTGCTACTCGCTGATCATCTGACCATTTTGATAGCGATACTCGGATGAGGGTTCACCATTAAAGTAATACACCGACCTGCCGTGCAGTTGATTATCGAGATACTCATCACTTTGCAGCAGGCTGCCATCTTCGTTAAAACTGTAGCCTTTGCCCTGCAATTGACCTTTATCATCATATTGCGTCAGCCCTAATAAATGGCCGTTAGCGGAAAAGGCCTGCCAGCTCCCGACTTCGTGTCCTGCTTCATAGTTGCCATGCCAGAGCTTAACCATGCTGTAGCTGCTTTCATCTTGCAGCAGCCATTGGCCTTCACGTTGACCGTTAACATACTGACCTTGAGCTTGCAGCTGTTTATCAAAACCACGCTGTAAATATGCGCCATGTAACTTAGCGTTTTTATAAAATGCTCGGTGCATTATTGTGCCATCAGCTGAGATTTCACTCTGTTCACCGTTAAGCTGACCTTGTTGATTAAACTGCTCATTGCGGGTCGTGTCAGTATTTTGTGTGACCCACTGACCAACTTTTAAGCCCAAGTGGTATTGGCCCTTCACAAAACTGCCGTCCTCGGCGTTATCTTCTCGATAGGCACCGTGCATTTGACCTTTGCTGTAGTTGATTTGCCTGACATAACCATTCCAGCCAGCACCGATATACAAGCCTTCATATTGCCCCTTGAGTTGTTCATCACGTTCAAGCAGCTCACCAGCCGAGTCAAAGCGCTGACGTAAACTCCAATCTTTTACAGTATCTTGCTGATATTTATGGGTTAGATTTCCAGTAGCATCGAAGCGCTGTTCCGTGCTAATAAGGCCTTTAGCGAGGTATTGAGTATCGGTTTGGGTGGCGACATTACCAACATCATCATAGGTAATATTTTGTATTTCTCGGCCATCATTATCGTACTCTTGCTGCATGGCTAACAGCCCTGGCCCTTTAAAACGCTGCTGTAAACCTACCTGCTTGCCATGCTGATAATGTTTAAGCTCTTGCAGAATATCTGCAGCCTGATAAATCAACACTTCTCCATGCATTTTTCCATTCAGGTAAACTTCTTTAGTGTATAACCAGCCCTCTTTAGCCCAAAACAGTCGTTCACCTTGGTATTTTCCCGCCACCATATTCACGCTTTGTTCTGGCTTACCATTGTCATAGAAGCTCTCATATCGCCCTTCCATACCGTTTGCGCCATAGTTTGCACGCGATGCCAGCTGGCCGTTGGCATGATAACTTTCTACCGACCCCAACTGTGCATCATTCACTCGATGCTCATGGCGCTGCAATTGACCATTTTGATAGTAGCTTTTCTGCTCGCCGTTCAACTGCCCATTCTGGTAGTGGTACTCTCCCGAAAGCGCTCCGTCTTCCCAATAATGCAGATGCGTGCCCTGATAATGTCCTTGCGCATCGCTACTGCCCTTGCGAGACAATTGACCGTCGGGGTAGAAAAACTCGAAATCGCCAACGATAAAACTCTCGACTAAATTGGGATTGTTGACACTGCCCTTAAAAACCGGTTTATCCGTTTCTAAATAAAATAGCTGCAATGGCCACTCGCCATTTTGTTCTGTCGGCGCTTGCTCCAGATAATAAATGGCTTCGCCCGGCACATCGCTAAGCCGCCATTCTTGGTCGAGTAAAATTCGCTCAGCCGACAAATTAAACGACATCAGTAGCGCAGATAATAGTAATAAGACTCGCATATTCTGCTCCTTAAGGTAACGCAGGGAATGTATTAACCCACTGTTTATTTACAGGTTCGCCGCTTATCGTCAGCTGTTCTATTTGTGCTGCGCGCCCCGCCAGCACAAACCAGCGTTGCTCACGTAATACTTGCTGCAACGGGCGCTGATAAAAATCAGTACTGTCACCTTGCATAGCAGGCGCAAGGGGTAAATTCTGCGCATTTAGAAAACGATAGCGCCGCATAAATTCGGCCACGGTTTGAGTGGTATCCAAATC
>NZ_VXCT01000039.1:0-48138 GCF_052850535.1 Shewanella sp. 1180_01 | reverse complement strand
TAGCTTTTTAGCTAAACGAACAGCAGAAGTGTTAATTAAGATTGGCATTGTTGCAACTGTGACCGTTGGCGGCATGGATGCCGTCGTCGAGCCCTCAGGGACGCTTCTTGTTAAATGCAAAGGCGGCGTGTCACAGGGGAAACAATGACAATTCATGCTGCAAACTGACAACAAAGTTATCTTGCTTTGGGGCAGAAGTGAGTTAAATCAACCTATCGGTTCTAATTGCATCCTGATGTGAATCTTGACAGGTTCAGTCTAGGCTAATCCACCTTTTGTCATCTGCATGTCATCTAAACTTCATCATTCAGTCAAAGCCCCTCACTAAGCTCATATTCGTTAACAGCCTAATGGGGTGAATACGAGATGACAGGATTTAATTTCAAGGAATTTGAAACAACAGTGCAGGGACAGATAAATGACCCTAGCCTTTCACCTCCTATCTTTAACCGCTCGACGCAATCACCTACATCAGTTCCGACATCTGCACCAACACCCTCAAATCGATTCAATTCAGCTTCTTTTACCCCATCCGCATTAACTTCAGACCAGACGGCATCACCCCATACACCAAGCATCACAGTTAACGCCCTCTGGCTATCGGATATCCATTTAGGCTGTAAAGATTGCAAGGCCGACTACCTGCTCAGTTTGCTTGAAACTGTGCGTTGTCAGCACTTGTATCTGGTCGGTGACATAGTCGATTTATGGGCGCTGAAACGTAAGCTGCATTGGCCTGATAGCCACAATAAGGTGCTACAAAAATTCATTGAACTGGCACAAAACGGCACACAAGTGATTTATCTGCCGGGCAACCACGACGAACTGATCAAACCCTATGCCGAGCTAAGCCTGTGGAATATCAAAATAGCCCGCCAACATATTCACCACGGGATTGGCGGCCATAAATTGTTGATGCTCCACGGGGATCAGTTTGATGCCGATGTGTGTGTCGGCCGTTTCTACGCCATATTGGGCGATCATTTATATGACTTATTACTGTTCCTTAATCGCAATCTCCACAGCCTGCGGGAACGCTTAGGTTATCCCTATTGGTCACTGGCAAGTTACATCAAATCCAAAGTGGGTAAGGCTCAAGCCGCTATCGGACATTATCGCCAAGCGGTGCTCAACTATGCCCAGCATTTCGATGTTGACGGCGTGATCTGCGGCCATATCCATCAGCCAGAACTCTCGACTCACCCCAGAGCAGCACAATACTGCACGCCCCAAAGTACGCCTGAGCAGCGGCAGATCATCTACGCCAACGACGGTGACTGGGTTGAAAACTGCAGCTTAATCACCGAAACCCTTAACGGTGAATTACAGCTGTGCCGCTGGAATGAACAAACGCTCAATCTCGATATTCTCAGCAGCATAGCGTTAGTGCAACAGCCGCCTGAGACGCACAAAAACCAACAACAAAAAACGGCAGCGCAGCCAATGCCAAACACAAATACCGGCGAAACTCGCCCAAGGGATGTTGCCTAACACTATGAATCAGCTAAATAACATGACTCATCAATCAGATAACGCTATGGAACACAATGACCAGACGCTCAACAGCAACCTTAACCATAATAACCATGCCGTGCAGCCACCAGCGCTTAAGGCGAAGAGCATGATTTTTACCGTTGATAATATGGTTGAACAAAATCTGCCGTCTATCAACGACAAACCTTGGCTCGCTAAACCCGCCAAGGCCATGCTGCGTTACCTGCTCAATGAAAAACAATGCAATGATATCGCCAATCAATATGCCTATTTACAGGGCGTGGACTTTGTCGAGCAAGTGCTAGCGAGTTTCGACTTTAGCTTTACCGTGCCCGCCAACGAGATAGCAAACATTCCCTGTGAAGGCCGAGTGGTGATCTTCGCCAACCATCCCATAGGTTCACTCGATGGCTTAGCGCTGATCAAACTGATCAGTGAAATTCGCCCTGATATCAAAGTCGTCGCCAACGAACTCTTGATGGCGCTGGAACCGCTGCACTCAATCTTACTGCCAGTGCGCAATATGACCGGTGGCACACCGAAACAGCATTTAGAAAAAATCCACCAGCACTTGCGTAATGAAGGCGCGGTGCTGATTTTCCCGTCGGGCGAAGTTTCGCGCCTTCGCCCTAACGGCGTGCGAGATACTCAGTGGCACTCTGGCTTTTTAAAGATGGCGATTTCCTGTAATGCGCCCTTACTGCCGATATTTTTAGATGCCAAAAACTCTGCGACCTTCTACGGCGCATCTATGATTTACAAGCCACTCGCCACACTGCTGCTGGTGAAGGAAATGTTCAAACAGGCCAAACGTAATATGCCGATCCGCATTGGCGAGCTTATTCCCAATGAAGCCGTGCGCACGATGGACTTTCCACTCAAGACCAAGATAAAACTGCTTAAAAATCACTTGTATCGTATCGGCAAAGATAAAGTTCCACTGTTTATCACCCAAAGCGCTATCGCCCATCCCGAATCGCGCCGCGAACTGCAAGCGGCACTGCAGCAATGCGAACTGCTAGGGGAAACGCAAGATAACAAGTTGATTTACCTGTACCAGCACCACGACAGCAATCCCATCATGCGGGAAATTGGTCGCCTGAGGGAAATCGCCTTTCGCGCCGTGGGTGAGGGTTCGGGCAAACGCCGCGATATCGACAAATACGACTCCTACTACCAGCACTTAGTGCTGTGGGATAAAGAGCAGTTTGAAATTGTCGGCGCCTACCGATTTGCCAGTGGCGACAAAGTCTTAGAAAAATACGGCGAAAACGCCCTCTACAGCCAATCGCTGTTTCAATACGCCGACAGCTTTATGCCCTTCGTGAAACAAGGTTTAGAGCTTGGCCGCAGTTTTGTGCAGCCTAAATATTGGGGCAAACGCAGCTTAGATTATCTGTGGTTTGGCATAGGCGCTTATCTCGCCAAACACCCTGAATATCGCTACCTATTTGGCCCAGTGTCCATCAGCAATCAACTGCCCGGCAGCGCCAGAGAAATGCTCGTGCACTTTTACTCGCGAGAATTTGCGCCTGCGCAGCAGATGGCGGTTTCCATGTCGCCCTTTGGTTTATCCAAATCCCAAAAAGCCAAGTTAGATGATTTGTATTTCTCCGAGGATTATCAGAGTAACTTTAAGCAACTCAAACAAGTGCTCGCGAGTATGGGCGCCGCCGTACCTACGCTCTACAAACAATATGGTGAACTGTGTAAAGCGGATGGGGTTAAGTTTCTCGCCTTTGGTATCGACGCCGACTTTGGCGATTGTATCGATGGCTTAGTGCTGGTGGACACCCACAAACTGAAAGGTAAAAAGTATCAACGCTACATAGGCGCACACTTGCCCGAATCGGAGCGGATGCCAATAACAGCGGATGATGAGCCAGAGGTCCAAGATCTTTGAGTTAAAACTTTGTAATGGGTGTTGGCTAAACTTGCACCACTCTGTTATAAGTAACTGTAATGCAGCGCATTAACAGAGCGCATCCTAGGATGCGCAAGCATAACAGGGGATCATTATGCCGATCATTATCGCCGATATTATGAGTACCCGAGTCGTCACGGTTGAAATGGACGATCGATTAACTGTGGCGAAGGAAATCTTCGACCAAGCGAGCTTTCATCACTTATTGGTCGTCGATGAGTATCAACTTGAAGGCGTGTTATCGGAGCGGGATCTATTGCGCGCGATTAGCCCGAACTTGGGCAGTAGCGCCGAAACCGCAAGAGATTTAGAAACCCTGCAAAAACGAGTGCATCAAGTGATGACGCGTAATCCGGTTACCGTCGCACCTCACATCAATTTAGACACGGCCACCCGCATGTTATTAGATAACAATATAGGCTGCTTACCCGTGTTAGAGGACGGTAAATTGGTTGGGATTGTTACTTGGAAAGACTTATTACGTGCCTATTGTGAATACAGAGCACAAAATCAAAGCGAGTGCTAATCCTAAGACTGCACTCGCTTCTGTTTATAATAACTCAGTTAAAATCACTCAGTTTGCCTAACTTAAATCGCCCAACCACCCATATAGAACACCACTAAACCTAAGGTAATGGCGAGCACGCCTACTTTCAGTTTGCGCCATTCGCCGCTACAGATACGGCCGACAACCAGAGTCACGAAGCCCAGCATAATACCAGTGACGATATTACAACTTAAGATGATAAACACAGCGCAGGTTAAGCCTGCCATGGCATCGACTTTATCGTCAAAGTCGAGCTTTGCCACGTTACTCAGCATCAACAAACCCACATACATCAAAGCAGGTGCTGTCGCATAAGCTGGCACTAAATAACTTAATGGCGCTAAAAACATCATCAATAAAAACAGTACGCCAACGATAGTCGCAGTTAAACCTGTCTTACCGCCCGCCGCAGTACCCGCCGCCGACTCGATATAAACAGCCGCTGGTGCGCCGCCCACTAAACCCGCCACCATGCTGCTGACTGAGTCTGAGGTTAAGGCTTTGCCGCCGCCAACAATATTGTCGTCTTTATCGAGCAAATTCGCTTGGCCAGCCACAGCACGGATGGTGCCGGTCGCATCGAAAATCGCCGTCATCACTAACGCTAATACGATAGGCAATACCACAGGATTAAAGGCGCCCATGATATCGAGCTGACCAATCAGTGAATGCTCTGAGGTTAAATCAGGCAAGGCAAACAAACCTTGGTATTTCACGCTCGGATCGAACACTAAACCAAATACCGATAACGCGATAATCACCAACAAAATACCGCCAGGTACACCGCGGCGTTCTAAACCGATAGTTGCCGCTAAACCTAGAATAGTAGCGATAACAGGTAAGCTGTTAATGTCGCCCAACTTCACCGGCAAGCCTGCGCTATTGGCCACAATCAATTGCACACTGTTAGTCGCAATCAAGAGTAAAAACAAGCCGATACCTATGCCAGTACCGTGGGCTATGCCCTTAGGTAAATTAGCCAGCACCCACTGACGAACACCGGTCACGCTCACAAGCGTAAAGGTCACGCCCATCAGGAAAATCGCGCCTAAGGTAACCGGAATCGACATGCCCTGACCGAGCACTAAGCTAAACGCAGTAAAGGCGGTGAGCGAAATCGCGCAGCCAATCGCCATAGGTAAGTTTGCCCATAAACCCATGAGCAAAGAACCAAATGATGCAATTAAACAGGTAGCGATAAACACGGCACCAGGATCAAATCCCGCTTGGCCTAACATGTTAGGCACCACAATCACTGAGTAGACCATAGCGAGGAAAGTTGTTAATCCCGCAATCACTTCTTGGCGAACTGTGCTGCCACGTTGTTGAATAGAAAAATAACGGTCCAGAAACGAACCAGAGGGTACGGCTGTTGAACTCAATTGCTCAGACATAATGTTGTTATACCTTGTGATCTCTTAAAATGGGGTCGGTACCAATTACCCTAAAACGCAATTGGCGACGCTGGCTGCGGCAGATTAGAGCCCCAAATCCATCAGACTTGGGTGAGAGATCCACATCATTCTCCTACTGTGGGAAAAATCCATGATCTGCAAGCAGTGATGCTTCGCGATGATTAACAAGCCATTAATCATGTAGACGCAGCCGTTGTTGGCCGCGGATGATACTGGAATCTCCCAAAGATAGCTAAGACATCACCTGCACTTCGATAAAAAATTAGCGGCAAAAGCCGAAATCAGTTGTTCAAAAACCGCCCAACCCTAGGCAATAACTGCCCATTGAACTCACATTAATCACCACCAAAGTCTGCCAGAGCAGCGCTAAGCTTACGCCCTTAAAAAGTTTTCATAATCTTTCATATATTGTCAAACCCCATTCATCACAGCAAGCAAGTCCATTCATATCTCCCCTCTATAGTGCTCCTATCAAAAATCGCTTTCGATCGGAGTCGAGCCCAATGACAAAGCCAAACATACAAACACCTACATCAGAGAAATCCACGCGCAAAAGTGAATTAAAAGCGCTCGGGTTCATCATCTTTTTACTCTTCCCCGCGCTCACTATCGCAGGGATCAGTATTTACGGCTTCATCATTTGGATGATCCAAGCCTTCGGCGGCGTTGTCGGCCACTAACTTATATCTATTTACCATATAGTTACTTTTTGAGGACGCGATTATGAAGTGGTTAACCAACCTCTGGCGCACACTGAACAAACCCACCAAAGCGCTGACCTTAGGCGCCGTCAGCATCAGCGCTTTTATCATGGGTATCATCTTCTGGGGCGGATTTAATACTGCACTCGAAGCCACCAATACCGAAGCTTTTTGTATTAGTTGCCACAGTATGGAAAGCAAACCCTACCAAGAGCTGCAGGAAACTGTGCATTGGTCGAATCACTCTGGCGTTCGCGCCACCTGCCCCGATTGCCACGTGCCCCATAACTGGAGCCGTAAAATCGCCCGTAAGATGGAAGCCTCCCACGACGTCTGGGGCTGGTTATTTAACACAGTCAACACCCCTGAAAAATTCGAAGCCAAACGCTTAGAAATGGCGAGCCGTGAATGGAAACGTTTCGACCGCGACAACTCCTTAGCCTGTAAAAACTGCCACAACTACAACTCGATGAAATGGGAAGCCATGTCACCGCTGGCACAAAAACAGATGAAACGCGCTGCAGAAATCGACCAAAGCTGTATCGATTGCCATAAAGGTATTGCGCACCACTTACCAGAAATGGGCACGGCCCGTGCACCTGAACTCATCGCCGAAGTCGGCGCTGGCGTCAGCTCAGTAGAAACCAACCAAACTTACTATAGCGCCCTGACTAAACCCTTATTCTTCACTGATAAAGGCGATGTGGAAGCTGGCACGCTCAACGTAGCAACAAAAGTCAAAGTGCTCGAAACCCAAGGCAAACGCATCAAGATCGGCATCGATGGCTGGCGTAAAAAGATTGGTGCTGGCCGCGTGATCTACATGGACTTTGGCG
Organism: Shewanella sp. 1180_01; assembly: GCF_052850535.1. Lineage (NCBI taxonomy): Bacteria > Pseudomonadati > Pseudomonadota > Gammaproteobacteria > Alteromonadales > Shewanellaceae > Shewanella > Shewanella sp. 1180_01. The sequence continues at coordinate 41,221 of NZ_VXCT01000039.1, read as the reverse complement.
TGAACATTCTGTCGGCACAGTTAACCAAAGACGCAGCCGAAACCGAAGGTGTTATCCAAACCTTTGAAGAAAAAGAAGATCCTATGACAGGCCTTAAATGGCAGCGTATCGAAGCACAAATCTGGACCGATAAGGATTATCTGCTGACCGAGCTGCAACCACTTTGGGGTTATGCCCGCGATACCTTCCGCTCCAGCTGCAGTGTTTGCCATACCCAACCCGATGAGGCGCACTTTGACGCCAATACTTGGCCGGGAATGTTCCAAGGCATGTTGGCCTTCGTGAATATGGACCAAGACACTCAAGCACTAGTGCAGAAATATCTGCAGGAACATTCGTCAACTTTTGTGAAAAAAGAGCACTAATTCGGGAGTAATACCATGAACAGAAGAGACTTTTTAAAAGGTATCGCCTCATCCTCTTTCGTTGTCTTAGGTGGCAGCTCAGTGTTAGCGCCCTTAAATGCCTTAGCCAAAGCGGGCATCAATGAAGATGAATGGCTAACCACAGGTTCACACTTCGGCGCCTTTAAAATGAAGCGCAAAAACGGCGTCATTGCCGAAGTGAAACCCTTCGACTTAGATAAGTATCCAACGGATATGATTAACGGCATCCGCGGTATGGTCTACAACCCATCCCGTGTACGTTACCCTATGGTGCGCTTAGATTTTTTACTCAAAGGTCATAAGAGTAATACTCATCAACGGGGTGATTTCCGCTTTGTTCGTGTAACGTGGGACAAGGCATTAACACTGTTTAAGCATTCATTAGATGAAATCCAAACCCAATACGGTCCATCGGGTCTGCATGCGGGGCAAACCGGTTGGCGCGCCACGGGTCAACTGCATTCCAGCACTAGCCATATGCAACGTGCGGTGGGGATGCACGGCAACTATGTGAAGAAAATCGGCGACTACTCCACAGGTGCAGGCCAAACCATTCTACCCTATGTGTTAGGTTCAACCGAAGTGTATGCCCAAGGCACTTCATGGCCGCTGATCTTAGAACACAGCGACACTATCGTGCTCTGGTCGAACGATCCGTACAAGAACCTGCAAGTGGGTTGGAATGCGGAAACCCATGAATCTTTTGCTTATCTTGCGCAGTTAAAAGAGAAAGTGAAGCAAGGCAAGATCCGCGTGATCAGTATCGACCCTGTGGTGACTAAGACCCAAGCCTATTTGGGCTGCGAGCAACTCTACGTTAATCCACAGACAGACGTGACCTTAATGCTCGCCATCGCCCACGAGATGATCAGCAAAAAGCTCTACGACGATAAATTTATCCAAGGCTACAGCTTAGGTTTTGAAGAGTTTGTGCCCTATGTGATGGGCACTAAAGATGGCGTAGCCAAAACCCCAGAATGGGCCGCGCCTATCTGTGGTGTTGAAGCCCATGTTATCCGCGATTTAGCCAAAACCTTAGTCAAGGGTCGCACTCAGTTCATGATGGGTTGGTGCATCCAGCGCCAGCAACATGGCGAACAACCCTATTGGATGGCGGCGGTACTGGCGACCATGATCGGCCAAATCGGTCTACCCGGTGGTGGCATCAGCTATGGTCACCACTACTCGAGTATCGGCGTGCCTTCATCGGGTGCCGCAGCACCTGGTGCTTTCCCCCGTAACTTGGACGAAAATCAAAAGCCGCTATTTGATAGCTCAGACTTCAAGGGCGCGAGTAGCACGATTCCGGTTGCCCGCTGGATTGATGCGATTCTCGAACCTGGTAAAACCATTGATGCTAACGGCTCGAAAGTGGTTTATCCCGATATCAAGATGATGATTTTCTCGGGTAATAATCCTTGGAACCATCACCAAGACAGAAACCGTATGAAGCAAGCCTTCCATAAGCTTGAGTGTGTGGTCACTGTTGATGTGAACTGGACGGCAACTTGCCGCTTCTCGGATATCGTACTGCCCGCTTGTACTACCTATGAGCGCAACGATATCGACGTTTACGGCGCCTATGCTAACCGCGGTATTTTAGCCATGCAAAAGATGGTTGAGCCACTGTTTGATAGCTTGTCGGATTTTGAAATTTTCACTCGCTTTGCCGCCGTACTCGGCAAAGAGAAAGAATACACCCGTAACATGGGCGAAATGGAGTGGTTAGAAACCCTCTATAACGAATGTAAAGCCGCCAACGCGGGCAAGTTTGAGATGCCTGACTTTGCGACTTTCTGGAAACAAGGTTATGTGCATTTTGGTGACGGTGAAGTCTGGACGCGCCATGCAGACTTTAGAAACGATCCTGAAATTAATCCACTAGGCACGCCTTCAGGTTTAATTGAAATCTTTAGCCGTAAGATTGATCAATTCGGTTACGATGACTGTAAAGGTCACCCTACTTGGATGGAAAAAACCGAGCGTAGTCATGGTGGTCCTGGCTCTGACAAGCATCCGATTTGGTTGCAGTCATGCCATCCAGACAAACGTTTACACTCGCAGATGTGTGAGTCGCGAGAATACCGCGAGACTTATGCAGTCAATGGCCGTGAGCCTGTGTATATCAGCCCTGTCGACGCAAAAGCACGTGGCATCAAAGATGGCGATATAGTGCGAGTCTTTAACGACCGTGGCCAACTGTTGGCGGGTGCAGTGGTATCGGACAACTTCCCTAAAGGGATTGTGCGAATTCACGAAGGCGCGTGGTATGGGCCTGTGGGCAAAGATGGCAGCGTTGAAGGGGGAGCTGAAGTCGGCGCCCTGTGTAGTTATGGCGATCCTAACACTCTCACTTTAGACATAGGCACCTCTAAACTTGCCCAAGCTTGCTCAGCCTATACTTGCTTAGTCGAGTTTGAAAAATACCAAGGCAAAGTGCCTAAGGTCAGCTCCTTCGATGGCCCGCTCGAAGTCGAAATCTAACCTTAAAACCGAAACGCTGGATGCGCCGAACGCGGCGCGTCTCAGCATCCAATCTTAGCGCCAAAACTAGGGCGTGTTGAGGAAAATACTATGAGTCAAGTCGATATCAACCACGCCAGAGCCTTGGTTTATCAGCTGTTATCATCACTTTTTGCCCGCGAAGTTGACGAGCAAAGACTTAAAGAACTCACCAGCGAAGCGGCGCAGCAATTCTGGGAACAGCTTAGCCTAGAGGCTAAGCTCACTCAGTCAGTGGACAAAATTCGCAGCACACTCAATGGGATAAAAAGCGATGAGGCGTTACTCGAACTCGCGGCGGATTACTGCGGCTTATTTCTCGTTGGCACCAAACACAGCGCTCCACCCTATGCTAGCCTGTATTTAAATGGTGAGAATGAACCTCTGCTATTTGGTCAGCAACATCAGCAGATGAGTGAATTTTTACACCAGAGTAAACTGCAAGTGCAGAGTCATTTCCCAGAGCCCGCCGACCATTTGGCCGTGATGCTCGCCTATATGGCGCACTTATGTTGTCACAGTGAAGACAGTGTCCAATTAAGCTTTTTGCAAACCTGCGTCGACTCTTGGTTAGCAAAATTTATTAACCAACTCACTCAATGCGATAAAAACGGTTTTTATAGTGCCGTTGCCATACTCACCTTAGCGTGGGTGAAGCAAGATATCGCACAGCTTGAACCTGCTGAGGCGGTGATTAGCTAAACGTTCTAGTGCGACTTATCTTTAGACTAACGCTATCCAATAGGTTGATGAGCAGGTGGGTTTATGAGCAGGCAAGTTCAGTCGTTTTGTGCAGCTAACCATTGGCTCAAGGCGGCAATGGATGCCTGCCGGCAAGACTCAAGCCGCTGAAATTCACTGTGCTCCAACGCGTTATCGGCACTGGTTTTATTTACACTGTCTTTATTTGCACTGGCTTTTAACGTCAGCTCTAACTCCTTACATAATTTAGCTAACGCTATCAATCCCATACTGGCACTGCTGCCCTTAAGCGCGTGTAGCAACTTGGCGACCTCTTCCTTAGGGTTATTAGCTAGAGACAGTTTGGCAAGCTGTTCACAGCTCGAATCGCTAAAAAGGTCAAACATAGACATCATAGCTTCGCTACCGAGTACGTCCTTATCTTGCGCTAACTGTTTGAGGTCTAATAATGGCTCATCATCGACATCCGCGATTGTCGCTCCAATCTTAGCTACCGTTGCGACTTGAAGCGGCGCAGATAACTGGTCATTAACGGTCGATGATGAAATGGATGCAGACAAAGGAGAAGCCGCCACACCAAGCCATTCTGTAAGGGTTTGTAGACTCAGAGGCTTAGCCAAAACAGTATCGAATCCCGCCTCGCGATAATGCTGTAAATCTTCGCTCTGCATTTGGGCGGTAAAGGCGGCAAACTTCACACTAGGATTGGCGATCAACATTTTTAACTGCGGTAATAAATCAATTCCTGAGCCATCACTAAGCTGAATATCCAGCATCACAGCATCGAAAGCCAAGCCGTTAGACTCAACAAATTCAAGCGCCTGCTGGCAACTGACAGCAAGCACTGACTTGTGACCTAAGTGCGCTAAAAATCCCTGCGCCACCATAGCATTCACTTTATTGTCTTCTACCACCAGCACTTGACGAGTAGGCACTAATACCCTCTCTGTTACCGCTTTGACATAGGTCATATCGCATTCATTAAAGGCGAGTTCAAAACCAAACTCACTGCCTTTCCCTGGCTGACTTTTAACCCAAATCCCGCGGCCGCTAGCATCCATTAACTCAACCAATTGCTTACAAATAGCGAGCCCTAAACCCGTGCCGCGACTGCGACCTTGATTAGGTAAAGCACTGTAGGGCACAAACAATTTATCAAGTGCCGCAGGCACAATACCAACGCCCGTGTCCTGCACGACGAAGGACAATTGGGTGCCTTGCAGACTAACAGTTAGCGTCACGCAGCCCTCTTGCGTAAATTTAATGCCATTGCCGATTAGGTTGAACAATACTTGGCGCAACTTTGGCCCATCGATGTTGATGCAACTTGGTAGCTTTGGTTTGTTCATTTTGAGGCTGAGGCCAGCCAAATTAGCACCGGCAACCATGATCGCCAGCACTTCATCGAGCAAGCTATTGATATCGGTTGGCCTTGGCTCGTGGCTGAGTTTCCCTTGTTCAAGGCGCGAAAAATCCAAAATATCGTTCAACACGGTTTGTAATAACGTGCCGCTATATTGCGATAGCGCTAACATTTGCTGCTGCGCTGGCGGTAGTTCACTGTGACCGAGCAAGGTTAATGTACCGAGTAAACCGTTGAGAGGCGTGCGAATTTCGTGGCTCATGGTCGCAAGGAATTGGGATTTTGCCTGACTAGCCTCTTCAGCTATTTGCCTTGCTTTAGCATGGCCCTTGGCTTCGGCATCGAGGCGATTATTGGTATCGGCCAGCTCCTGCGTACGGGCAGCAACCGTTTGCTCCAACGCCTTTTTATGCTCGGTCAACTCATCTGCCACCTGACGTAAATCAGCCTGTAATTTAAGATTATGGGCAGTTTTACGCTTGAAGGCTTCAATAGCATTTGCCATCGCAGTCAGTTCATCATCCCCGTGGGCCTCTAAACTCACGTCCGTGTCACCTAAGCTCAAGCGGGACATAGCCTCGGTCGCCTGATTTAACCTAAGGGCGATACCGCGATAAATGACTCGATAGATCACAAAGCCAATTACCACAAACATCAAGGCACCTGTGCCCCAAAGCCCAAGCCTAGCAAGGGACAATTGGTGTAGATAATCACTACGTGCTAATTCAGCCTGTTGTTGCTGTTGATTTAGGGCTCTATCCACCAGCGTATTGAGTCCATAAAGTTTTTCGGCTAATTCTTGCTGCTGACGCTGTTGCTGCTGCAGTGTTTGGCTTAATTCCCGCTGTAATTTAATGATTTGTGGTGTGTGCGCTAACACTGCTAATTCGGTTTTTAACGCCTGCAAACGCCCCGGATCGCGAATTATCTCGGGCACATTATCGAGTGCCATCAAATCGATATTGATGTCACTCGAAGCAAGCGCTGAATCCGTCTTATGGGCAAGCGCCCTGTCCATTGCCGTCGCCATCTCAGGCTCAGGAAGCGTAAAACTCGGGGAAGGATTCGTGCTTGCAAACGTCGCCAGCAAATTTGGCACACTTAATTGCAATTCTGACTGCAATTCGGAGGATTCAAATAACTGACTTAACAAGGCAATTTGATGAACTAACTTAAGGGCACGATTGAGCTGCTCTTGAATATCAAGTTCGCCCTCAATCACATCGTCGAGTAATCGGCCGCTGCGCTTCGCGCCTGCCATATCAGGATAGGCCTGACTCAACTTCGCCAAGATGGCAGAATTCACAACGGCGAGCTCAGATTGAAGTAATTCGGAGGCATGTCCTGCGGCGATGGACAATTCATGGGCCTTAAGCTGCAGTTCATCGCCCATGGTCAAACGCCTACCCACACTTTTGCCAAGTGAGGTTAATTGGCTGATGATTTGTTCGGCCAGCAGGTTAAGATTTTGGCCTTCGTTAACATCCAATATGGTTAAGGTTTTGATGCCATTAAACATATTGACACTTTCAAGGCTCAGTTTACGACCAATAAACTCCCGTTGTCGTTCATCTTCTACCCGCCCTAACTGCTGCACACCATCGGACAAGGCATTAGAAGCTTGCACTAGCTGCCTCGCCGCTTGGGATGCGGGGAGCGACTCTTCGTACAAGTAACTGTCGGCCTGTTTTAACCAATGCAGACTTAAGCTGCCTAAGCTAACAAGCAGCATCAACAATACGCCTAACACACTGAAGGCGAGCATTAATCGACCGGTTAAACTGGTTCGCGATAAAGATAAAGGAGCCACACATCTTCCTTAAACTGTTACAATGCCACCCAAGATTATGCTTAGCGGATAATACGGGATGATGCGAAAATATTGGCAACGATGGCTCACACTCGCCACATTTGGCCTCGTGTTTTCAGGCTATGCGACAAGTGACCCCCTCACTTGGCCATTAGAGCAGCGCACGCCATTCAATGTCAAAATCCAGCAATCCCAAACATTAAACTACTTACCACTGACAAAAGCTCAAAAGCCTTGGCGGATCTGCGCCCTAGTGCCACACCTTAAAGATGCCTACTGGATTGGCATTGATTATGGACTGATCCAACATGCCAAAGCCCTTGGCGTCTCACTCGATCTCTTCGAAGCAGGCAGTTATTACCATAAAGATAAACAACTGGCACAGCTCCAAAGCTGTATGCAAGGCGACTATGATGCCATCTTGCTCGGCTCAGTCAGCCCAGATTTACTCGCCCAATTTACAACACCGCTCACTAAACCCGTGTTAGCCCTAGTCAATAAACTCAATAGCGACCGAGTCCAAACCCATATTGGCGTGAACTGGTATCAAATGGGGTTACTGGCGGGTAACTTCATCAAAGCCGATGCTGCATCACAACATCCACATCAAACGGCAAATTTGGCACTCTTGGCCGGACCAGAAAACGTAGGTGGCACAGATTTAGTTGAGCAAGGTATACGTCAGGCGCTTGAAGGGAGCCAAGTCAAGATTAGTGCCATTCAGCACGCCGATAATAATCGCAATTTGTATCGTGACCAGTTGCAGATGCTGCTTAAAGCTCAGCAGCCAGATTATATTCTCGGCAGCGCAGTGGCAATTGAGGCCGCCATTAGTACTTTGAAACAAAAGGGATTAAGTAACAGAGTCAAGCTAGTAAGCAGTTACTTGTCCCCCGCCATTTTACGTGGGCTAAAACGGGAAAAAGTCATCTACAGCAATGATGATTTAGTCGTGTTACAGGGGAAACTCGCAATTGATGTCACAGTGAAACAACTCGAAGGCGCTAAGGCATTTGGCGATATAGGCCCAGCGATCATCAAGCAAACATCATCCTCTAACACTTTGTCCCAATTAGACTTCAGCCTAGCTGAAGCCGACTTTTACCCTCTGTACCAAGTGCGACCTAACTCACATTAATCGTCCACTTTAGCGGCAAACAAATAGCCTTCACCATGAATAGTGACAAACAATTCAGTGTCGAGTTTATTGCGAAGACGGCGAATGATCACATCGATCGTCCTGTCATTGACATCCAGATTGCGGTGGCTGGTTTGCTGCATTAAACGCTCGCGGGATAAGACTTGCTGCGGATGCAGGGCAAATGCGGCCAGTAGCTCGAATTCCGCTTTGGTGAGTTTGATCAATGCATCACCATGGCGTAATTTGCGGCTGTTGAGTTCGAGTTGATAACCTTCGAAACTGATCACATCGTCCGGTTGAGATAATTCTTCGGCGACCGCCAGCTCAGCTTGCTTCACAAGGGAAATCCGCCACAGAAGGTTTTTTACCCTAACCAGCAACTCCCTCAGTTCGAAAGGTTTAGTTACATAATCATCGGCGCCCATTTCGAGACCAACGATTTTGTCGATAGATTCATCCCGTCCAGACACCAGAATGATACCCACATGGGAGCGGCTGCGCAGTTCACGGGTCAGGCTCAAACCATCGACACCGGGCAAATTGATATCTAGCATGATCAAATCGATATGTTGGCGATTAAATTCGTACCACATTTGCTCTCCATCGGCAGCTTCAACGACGCGATAACCTTCCTTTTCAAAATATCCCTTCAATCGCGCACGAATAACCGCTTCATCATCGACAACGAGCACACTATAAGCCATTTTCAATTTCTCTTATTTTACTTAAGTGAATTATTCATACTTTTTCATATTTGCATATGCGTGAAAGGTTAAATATGCGATCTCGGTAGCTTTATTGAACAAAAAATTGCTCTGCTTTTACAGTCACATTAATATGGCATATGCTTAGGGACACTGATGGGACTACACTTAGCTGACTATGAAAGAAAAAGGATTGGGTATGGACGAAAGGCGCAAGTTTTCGCGGATTCTATTTGCCACTAATGCACATCTACAACAAGGTGTTGCACAGTGGGAGACGACCATTCTCGATTTGAGTCTAAATGGCGCTTTGGTCGAAGAGCCGCAAAATTTTATCCACTCGGGTGATGCTATTACCCTCAGTTTTATCTTGCCCGAATCTGATATTGAGATCCGTATGGAAACTGAGTTGGTCCATCAAAAAAATGCCCAATTAGGCTTGAAGTGTAACTTCATCGACGTCGACAGCATCAGCCACCTAAAACGTATGGTGGAGCTTAACTTAGGTGATGCTTCCTTGCTGAATCGCGAACTTATGTTGTTTATCGAAAAACACAATATCACAGATTAAAACACTCGCTCATAAACACAAACAGCGCCTAATGGCGCTGTTTTGCTTGCTGACATTAATCTCACTCGCGAGCATTTGATGTTAAATCGCTTCTAGCGCTTCGGATAACTTAGATACACCCACGACTTCCATTCCCGCAGGAGGCTTTTTCGGCACATTGGCCTTTGGCACGATGGCGCGCTTAAAACCATGTTTAGCGGCTTCAACTAATCGCTCTTGGCCATTGGGCACAGGCCGAATTTCGCCAGATAGCCCCACTTCACCAAAGGCGACTAAATCGCTAGGCAAAATATCCCCACGAAAACTCGATACCATAGCCAAGAGTAACGTTAAATCGGCACTGGTTTCTGTCACTTTCACGCCGCCCACCACGTTCACAAACACATCCTGATCCGACATCTGTAAACCGCCGTGGCGGTGCATCACGGCAAGCAACATGGCTAAACGGTTAGCATCCATACCCACAGCCACGCGGCGCGGGTTAGACATGGCCGAGTTATCCACCAACACTTGCAGTTCCACCAGTAGCGGCCGTGTGCCTTCCCAGACCACCATAACAAGCGAGCCAGAAGATTCCTCTTCACCACGGGAAAGGAAAATTGCCGAAGGATTGGCGACTTCTTTTAAGCCGCGCTCTGTCATGGCAAATACGCCTAACTCGTTGATCGCACCGAAACGGTTTTTGTGGGAACGCAAGGTACGATAACGACTATCGCTATCGCCTTCGAACATCACTGAACAGTCAATACAATGCTCCAATACCATAGGTCCCGCCAGACTGCCATCTTTCGTCACATGGCCGACCATGATCACGGCAATGCCATTTTCCTTCGCAAAACGCGTTAAGTAAGAGGCGGATTCACGTACCTGCGACACACTACCAGGGCTCGATGCCACATCGCTCATGTGCATCACTTGAATCGAATCAACCACTATAACCTTGGGTAATTCTTTGAGGGCCACTTCGCAAATTTGTTCAACGCTGGTTTCAGACAACATCCGCAGTTTATTAGTTGGTAAACCAAGGCGATGGGCGCGCATGGCCACTTGCTGCAAGGATTCTTCACCTGTGACATAGAGTGCAGGCATTTGCTCGGCCAGATGACACAAGGTTTGCAATAAAAGCGTACTCTTACCCGCGCCTGGATGACCGCCAATCAAAATGGCAGAACCTGGCACGATTCCGCCACCGAGCACTCGGTCTAACTCCCCGAAATGACTCAATATTCGTGGCAGAGCATTGAGATCGATTTGATCTAATGTCTTCACTTCATTGCTGCTCGCACCAGCGTAACCGACAAACTTAGTGCTGCGCCCAGGAGAAGCCGCACCGAGCCTGACCTCAGTAATCGTATTCCATTCCTGACAAGCACTGCATTGTCCTTGCCAACGGGGGAAGTCTTGTCCACACTCATTACACACGTACGCTGTTTTATTCTTTGCCATAACTCATTAAAATCTGTATAAAATCAATTTAAGTAACGATGAATACTGCCGACATAAGACTAACAGTCCAATACAAAATAAGCATTAAAAAGAACCCTACATGAGTTTAGATAACCATAGTGCACTCATCGAACAGCTCAAGCCGTTACTCATGGAACCTAACTTCCAAGAGATTTTCCAGCAGCTGACGATAGATGAAACCAATTCGACCCGTTTTCTTGTGAAAATGGAATTGAGTCGTTTGGCTTCGCCTTGCACTCGAATTATCGATCTCAGGGATAAATCTGAGCTTGCTTGTACTGAAGTCATGTTAGGCCAACAGCGACATTTTTTAGACGAGCCCGCTAAAAACAGTATGCATGAGGCCATGTCACTGTTTCGCAACCAATATACCTTAGGTGTGTATGAGTATGTGCTCAATGCTCACCAACAGCGTCGGGTAAAATTACGTCAAGGTGTGACTCAAGTTGAAGCCGCCGAACCAGAACCTTTTATGGTGCCCGGCGTGGTATTAGGCAGCTATTTCAACCGCGCCGAAGAACGGATGAATTACAGTATTCGCATTGCGGCATCACAAACGGGTCGCGGTGAAGTGCCAGGGATCACGGCAGATTTATCTATCGGCGGCGCCCGTATTCGTCTTGCAGCCAATCATCCCTTCGATCTCGACCAACCACTCAAAGTTAAGTTACTGGAACTCAGTGAAGAGTTTTACTATCCAGATCTCCAGCTAGGAGTGGATTATCAGATTGTCGATAGCCAAACCAATGGCGAATATATTTGGCTAAGACTCAAACGCCTTGGTGGCAGCGAAGCCTTAAGTGAAATGCTCGGCAATTTAATCCGCGGCTATAAACTGCGTTACAAGGTAGATGTCAATGATGTGATAGTGAGTGCAACAGGACTCGGATTTGAACGCCATTATTTACCCCACCTGCCTCACTTACCTTTGTATTTCAATACTCTAACCCAAGGTTTGAGTCACATGCTACTCAGCCGTGACAACCAACAGATAGTGCATTATTTTCAAGATGAGAATGATGTCAGCCAGTTACCAGCCATGTTGACGCCAAGTCGAGTATCGGCATTGCTGAGTCATCCAGAAAATCCCGACCACGGGCTATTTTTTAGCTTTACCTATAATGCCCAAGGCTGCTTATATTTTTACTCTGCCACCTTAGCGGAGCTTAAAGCTAAGGGCATGATGCCTTTATTCCTTGGCTTTGCATCGACCAAACCTAGCTGGCGGATCTTTAAAGTTACCCAAGATAAAATTTATCATGATAAGGGCTATCGCCGCGCAACCCTGCCGGGCGATGAGGCTAAATTCAGCCCACTGGTCGAACAGCAGTTATCGCAGTTTAGTCATTTACTGCAGCTCATCGATATCAGCAATGAAGATGCCAGAGGGCATTACAAAGCCTGGCAAGACAACAGTAATGCCAATGCCCTTAAAACCTTTGGTCAACAACGATTAACCGCCAATCAAATTAAGTTAGTTTCCATGCAGTTTAGCGAGCGACGCCAAGAGGCTCGTTTCGCCTTTAAAACCTTAGTCAACGTGACGCAAGACAAGCTAAAAGCCACGGGCATTACTTTAGATATTTCTAGCCGTGGCATGCAATTAACCTTAGACAATCCGACAGAGTTCTCATCGAATAAACCGCTACTGTTAAGCTTCCCTAAACTACAAACCATTGCGGGGAAAACACAGTTAGATAATCTCCCTTACCGTTTAGTGCGCACCCGTAAGAATGGTGTAACACTGCATTTAACCGCAGTCATGGGCCATACACCCCATGTGGGGGTCGAGTTTTTAAATAAACTGATTGCCCATAATAAGGAAAAGTTAGAACAACTGACTGAGAACAATAGTGAAGCGAATGAACTTGCAGATGGTTTAAAAAACATTTTGATGCATGATCTGCATTCTGTGCCCTACTTTGTTGAAAAAACGACAAAATCGGCCCAAGTCGCGTGTTTAGGCGTCGGCACGCGACAAGATGAGATCAACGATATTTTTGCTGCGGGCACCTCAGATACTCTGCAATATAATTTAGCGCCGCTGCTAAAAGACGGTTTCTTTAAACGGGATATTCTCGAACCTATTCGCCAAATGAAACCCCAGCAAGATATGGATTTTATTGAAGTGTTTGTTCAATTGATCCGTCAATCACGTGGCAAAATCTTTTTAAAGTGTACTCCCGCCACGGAAGTCGGTGAAGTTGATGCTCAGATAACCTTTATCAATCAGAGCAAAGCAGTAGGCCGATTCCTCGCCCTACGCATTTACCGTGGCGCGACAGAGAAGCCAGATATGAGTTACCTGCGCCGCGAGTTGGAATACATTAATATTCATGCAAACCATAAAGCCAAACAGTTAGAAGAACAACTATGGCGAGTGATAGGTGTCGGTGAACTCTTGGATATCACCCAAGAGGTTGAACTAAGATACCCTGCGCTCCACAAAAAACAGTCTTAACCATTTAACACCGCCAAATCAAAACTTAAATACCAATCACTAATTTTGGGAAAATGATCGCTGGTGGCATCTAAATGCGTCAGCATATCGGCATGACCATAGTCATGCTTAAAGCCATTCTCCTTAGAAAGAAGCGTTGATTTAACTCGTTTAAAGCCACACTCTGCGACCATATCCGCCACATCTTCGGGATGCCCCAGCACAGTATCGCTCTGTCCTGAGATAAACCAAGCCGGTGGCCAATGAGCGCGCTTTGCCGCTTTCGCATAATCAAATCTATCGTCGTGATCAATCCAATCACCCCGCACCCAATCGATACTTTGAACTAACGAGGCGCGGCTCTCATTATCCATACCGATGCGCAGCTTATCGGCAGCAAGATAACCTTGGCCCATCGCTAAGCCTGGCGCTAGACGGTTCCAAAAGACATCGACCATCAACCACTTTTTGAAGGACTTAACCCGAATCGTCCGCTTGCTACCGAACGTGAGTAACGAACGAACGCTTTGTTGTAACTCAGGATAACGGACCAGACTGCTCGCCATTAATACCCCGCCCCATGAATGGGCGCACCAATGCACCTGCGAAGGCGCCACGGCTTTGCGAGCATATTGAGCTGTCTGTTCTTGACAGGCTTTTTGATGTAAATCGAGAATGGCCTGCTGCACTAAAGGTAATTGCTCGCGGATCACTTCACCTTGCCCTAAGGTAAAATCACGATCGATTTTCGGCAAACTGAGCCCTCTGCCAGCGGTATCCAACACATACACCACAAATCCCGCCTTAGCCAAAAAACAACCTAGGCCACGGCCACTTTGGCTATAGAACACCCGACCATTAGACATAGCACCGTGGAGCATGAGAATAGGCGTTTTAGAAAAATCAGGCACCGACGGTAATAACTGCCGTAGATGCAGCTGTCCATCGCGGTACGGCAGGTAGATTGAGGACTGTGAAATGGGTGATGTTGCGCCTTGGGCGAGCTGAGTCAAAATAAGTCACTGGTAGTTTATCAATCTCCCTAAACTACCAGTTCATCGATAAAAGACAAGAGTCATTACTCTAATTCCGTCTTTACTTAGACTTTCATCTCGACTCAAACTTCAAATAAATGAATAGCCTAGATTTGCAACAGATAAGGTAAAACGCGCAGGTCAAGATGGCGAATATTCGCATCCGCCGCGGCTACCAGCTTAGGTTTGGCATGGAAAGCGATACCAAAATCCGCCGCCATCACCATAGGGATATCATTCGCGCCATCACCGATAGCAACTCTTTGGCCTTTTGGAATGTCCCACTGCTCACTGCAACGATCAACCACATCCGCCTTAAACTGCGCATCCACCACTTTACCCGTCACTTCACCCGCGAGTTTGCCATCAGTGATGACTAACTCATTAGCAAAGGCCGCATCTAAGCTTAGCAGCTGCTTTAAATGGCCCACAAAAGGGGTAAAACCGCCGGATGCCACCACTAAGCGCCAGCCATGGGATTTAAGCTCCAAAAGCATGGGCTCAAGCCCTGGCATTAAAGGCAAGTTATCGCACAAGGTCTTGATAATACTGGCGTCAGCGCCCTTAAGCTGTGCCACGCGCTGACGCAGACTCTGTTCAAAATCCAGTTCGCCTAGCATAGCACGTTCAGTAATCGCCGCCACGCGCTCGCCAACACCCGCCATGGCCGCTAATTCATCAATGCATTCAATCTGAATCGCCGTAGAATCCATGTCCATCACTAATAAGCCGGGATGATGCAAGCGAGGCAAATCAACATGGAGCACATGCAGTTCAGCCAAAGACTGAGGAAATGCCGCTAACTGTGTCTGAGAAGGCATATTCACCAGCGCCAACTCGATGCAATGTAAGCCAACTTGGCGTTTGATATGGGCAATACCGATAACGTCAGACGAAGGCAATGCCGCAATCCAAGCCGATATCGCTGCCTGCGCTAACGTATCTTGATAGATAACCCGCAAACGCGAAACACCAGCGGGGTTTGCTGACTCTTGATAACGTTCAAACACTTGCCCTTGGCGTTCAAACCTTGGGGAATGGTCAGAGACTAACCACAAAAAAAGCGCATCTTGGTTCAAGCTTTCCATCGGACTTAAATTCTCCAACTATCGGGCTCACTCAGAATCAATTATGATTAGGCAAGCGCTCTACATTTTAAGGGTCAAAGTGTTATATCTTAAAGGGCTAAAGAAAAGCCATAAAATCAGTAGACTGATCCAAATTGCCGCCGCCTTCGCCTTGATATTCGGCTTAGTACAATTGTGGCAGACAAGCCTACTACAAGGTCAGCTGCTTCTAAAGTCCCAAACTCAAAAGATGGCCAGATTACTGGTACAGCAAACCGCTTATGGTGCAGCGCCCGCGCTACAACTGCAAAATGATGAGCAGTTGCAATGGCTCGCCAGTGCTTTAGTGGAAGATCCTAAGGTGATGTCTGCGGCTATCTTCAGCGACCAAGGCATGCGGTTATCTTTCGCCCAAAGTATCACTAAGGATGTAGTTGATCCTGACTCGGAAGAAATGAATTTGCTGCTAAGCAAATATCCTCCCTATGTAGAGCCCGTGATCCAAGAAGGGAAAAATCTAGGTTATGTCGAAGTCAGGCTTGATACCAAGTTATTTTTCAACGAAATCAAAGAAGCCCATAATTTAAACATGGAGCAACAACAAATCATGCTGCTGGTTGCAGGCTTGATTGGTATGTTGCTTTCACGCTCTTTGTCTTTCAAACGCGCCGATTTTGACCGCCGCCGCTTTCGGGTTAAATTGCGTCAATCGCCGAAAAAATCTAAGAAAGAATCCTCAGCTGAAGAGCCATCTGAAAGTGCGAGTGATGGATCAGCGCAAGTGCTAACCGAAGATCAACCTGTGTCGACCACTGATCATCCACAAGAGAAAGCGGCTAAATCCACTAAGGCGCCAAAAGCAGTAACAGAGACAAGTGTCGATAAGCTCACTCAGACCAGCGTGCAAACTAAGGCCGAAAAAACGTCAGAAAAATCATTGGAATTACAGGATAATACAGCAGTTGAAAACGCGGCAAACGATGCGGAACAAGCGGCACCTGTAAAGGTTAAACCTAAGGTTAAAAGTGTCCGTCAGGTAAAACACGCGGCTAAAGCAACAGCCGTTACGACCGAAACCTCGACGCCAAAAACACCCAGCGAGTCAAGCGATCTCGACACAGATTCAACCGGTTAATCTCTATCTCAATAGAGAGGAAGATAGGACAACTCATCTATTGATAGCTAGGTTCTTGATAAGTCATAAACAACCAGTTTCTAATAACCAAGCCATAAATAACAAAGTCGAATAGAAAAGCCGCTAAGAATTGGCATAAAAAAGGGTCCGCAATGCGAACCCTTTTTTCAGTAGCACACTCTTATACAGTTACAGTGTAATCGCCGCTTCTAATGTCATGATGATCATGTCATTGAATGTGGTTTGACGTTCTTCTGCAGAAGTCTTTTCACCGGTGCGGATATGATCAGATACAGTCACAACGCACAGGGCACGTGCACCAAACTCATGGGCAACGCCGTACAAACCAGCCGCTTCCATTTCTACGCCTAATACGCCCATCTTCTCCATCACGTCAAACATTTGTGGATCAGGAGTGTAGAACAGGTCCGCAGAGAAAATGTTACCTACGCGAATTTTAGTACCACGAACTTTCGCAGACTCGATAACCGCATTCATCAGCTCATAGTTAGCGATAGCGGCGAAATCTTGGCCTTTGAAACGTAAACGGTTAACCGCTGAGTCAGTACATGCACCCATACCAATGATCACGTCACGTACTTTAACGTCAGTGCTGATCGCACCACAAGTACCCACACGGATTAGGTTTTTAACGCCGTAATCACGAATTAATTCAGTTGCATAGATAGAGCATGAAGGAATACCCATGCCAGAACCCATAACTGAAATACGCTTACCTTTGTAAGTACCAGTAAAACCTAGCATGTTTCGAACATCAGTCACTTGCTCAACATTTTCTAAGAATGTTTCAGCAATATATTTTGCACGTAATGGATCGCCTGGAAACAGCATTGTCTCAGCGAATGCGCCCTCTACAGCATTAATGTGTGGTGTTGCCATCGAAATAACCCCTGTTTATTTTATTAAGACTTAAGTCTTTGTTTACTGGCGGCAAATGTCAGCCGCCAAATCGAAATAAATGCTAATTTGCCTAAAGGAACGATTCGCCATAGGCCATAGGTTCAAGCTTAAAGTGGCTTGCAATAGATTGGCCGATATCGGCAAAGCTATTACGGCGCCCCAGAGAACCGGCTTTCAATCCAGCGCCAAAAGCTAATACTGGCACATATTCACGGGTATGATCTGTGCCTTGCCATGTTGGGTCGCAACCGTGATCCGCGGTTAAAATCAGCAGATCATCTTCACCCAATAATGCGAGCATTTCAGGTAAACGGGCATCGAAATATTCTAACCCTTTGGCATAACCTGCCACATCACGGCGATGACCGTAGTGCGAGTCGAAATCCACGAAGTTAGTAAACACTATAGTGTTATCGCCCGCTGATTTCACTTCGGCTAAGGTCGCATCGAAAAGCGCTTCTAAACCGTTTGCCTTCACTTTTTTAGTGATACCGCAGTAAGCATAAATATCTGCAATCTTGCCCACACTCACGACTTCACCGCCCGCTTCTTTCAGCTTGTCTAATACGGTTTTTGCCGGTGGCTCTAGTGAATAATCCTTACGATTGCCGGTACGGGCAAAGTCACTTGGGCCAGTACCATCAAATGGACGGGCAATGACACGACCTATGTTGTAAGGCTCTAACTCTTCACGGGTTATCTCGCAAAGACGATAGAGATTTTCTAAACCGAAGGTTTCTTCGTGGCAGGCGATTTGGAACACAGAATCGGCTGAGGTATAGAAAATAGGCATGCCAGAACGCATGTGCTCTTCGCCTAACTCTTCTAAAATAGTTGTGCCAGAAGCATGACAATTACCTAAGAAACCGTCCAGACCCGCACGGGCTAAAATCTTATCCGTCAGTTCTTTAGGGAAAGAATTTTGGTGTTCGCTGAAATAACCCCACTCGAATAGTACGGGTACGCCCGCCATCTCCCAGTGACCGCTCGGCGTATCTTTACCCGAACTTAACTCTTGCGCATGACCATAAGCACCAATCAGCTCAACATTATCGCCAAAACCTGGGGCAAAGGCGCCCGTGCTTTCCATCGCCGCATGACCCAAACCTAAGCGCGCTAAGTTAGGTAATTTCAGCGGACCTTCACGGCCAATATCAGCTTTGCCTTCGGCGCATGCTTTAGCAATATGACCAAAAGTATCGGAACCGACATCACCAAAGCTTGCTGCATCTGCAGAAGCACCGACTCCAAAAGAGTCCAACATCATAATAATGGTACGTTTCATAATTCTTCCTTAAAGATCCGCTGCACGAATATAGGCATAGATCTCAGGTGTTTTTTCTGGAGCAGTTTCACCAATGTGAATCGCTTTTTTCACCGCAAGTTCCGCTTCAGCGAACGCGGCTTCAGACTGTGCATGGATAACGGCAATCGGCGTAGATGAATCCACTTTATCGCCTAGGGCACACACTTGGGTTAAGCCAACACTATAGTCTAGTGCATCACCGGGCTTACGGCGGCCGCCACCTAAGGTCACAACCGCTAAACCTAACTCACGGGTATCCATGCTGTAGGCATAACCTTGCATATCGGCAAAAACCGGGCGAATAATTTGCGATTGCGGTAGGTATTTACTGTAGTTTTCAACAAAATCGACCGGACCACCAAGACCCGACACCATCTTGCCAAAGAGTTCTGCAGCGCGACCATTGTCGAGTACACGATTCAGTTTAGCGCGAGCATCGGCTTCATTGCTTGCAAGACCGCCTAGAAGCAGCATCTCAGCACAAAGACCCATAGTGACTTCATATAAACGCGGGTTACGGTAAGCCCCCGTTAAAAAGTCGATGGCTTCTTTCACTTCAACCGCATTACCTGCACAAGATGCAAGCACTTGATTCATATCGGTAAGCAAAGCCGTCGTTTTAGTACCCGCGCCATTTGCAACAGCGGCAATACTGCGAGCTAATTCTTCCGATGCCTCATAGGTTGGCATAAAAGCGCCGCTACCGACTTTCACGTCCATCGCCAACGCATCTAAATTACAGGCTAATTTCTTAGACAGGATCGATGCTGTGATGAGGGAAATGGATTCAACGGTGGCGGTATTATCGCGAATAGAATAGAAGCGTTTATCGGCAGGGACGAGATCGCCCGTTTGGCCAATAATCGCCACCCCGACTTCTTTAACCACTTTGCGGAACAATTCACTTGAAGGCTCAGTTTGGTAACCCGGAATGGCATCAAACTTATCGAGCGTGCCGCCAGTATGACCTAGGCCGCGCCCAGAAATCATAGGCACATAACCGCCACACGCCGCAGCCATAGGGCCGAGCATGAGGCTAATCACATCGCCCACACCGCCAGTGCTGTGTTTGTCGATGACAGGACCGTTGAGTCCCAATGATTGCCAATTAAGCACAGTGCCAGAATCACGCATTGCTGTCGTTAAAGCGATTCTTTCATCCATATTCATGTCATTAAAATACACCGCCATACCTAATGCGGCGATCTGACCTTCAGATACGGAGTTGGTGGTGATACCTTGAACAAAGAACTGTATTTCTTCGGAACTTAGCGCTAAACCATTACGTTTTTTACGAATAATCTCTTGAGCTAGAAACATGATACTGCCTCCAAGATAGACACTAACAACCCTGTCGCTAGTGCTTATCTTTGCAATGAAACATCAAAACTGTAGCAATATTACAAGTTCATACTATCGAAGTTTTGAGTTTGCCAAATAGATTTAGGTCACACTTAATTAGGCTCGCTATACGCTGATAGTATTAATCAGCGATAGTTTTCGATTAATAGCCTTGAGTTGGCTTAGGCGCATCAGCCAGTTCTAGTGTGTGCAGCAAGCTGTTTAATAAGCTTGAAGCACCAAATCTAAAGGTACGCGGTGAAACCCAGTCAGCCCCTAAAATACGCTCAGCAACTCCGAGGAACTCAGCCGCTTGTGCAGCATCACGCACACCACCGGCAGGCTTGAAGCCTACTTGGGTATTCTTTTCGCTGATCACAGTTAACATGATCTCAGCCGCTTCGAGTGTGGCGTTTACAGGCACTTTACCCGTAGAAGTTTTGATAAAGTCAGCACCCGCATCGATTGAAAGCTCAGATGCACGGCGGATAAGCGCAGGATCAGCTAACACGCCAGATTCGATGATGACTTTTAACAAGACTTCACCACAGGCTTCTTTACAGGCTTTAACTAATTCAAAACCAATCGTTTCATTGCCTTCCATCAGCGCACGGTATGGGAATACCACGTCAACTTCGTCGGCACCATAGGCAACGGCAGCGCGGGTTTCGAGTACAGCAATGGCAATGTCATCGTTGCCATGGGGGAAGTTAGTCACAGTGGCGATTTGGATATCTTCAGCACCGATTTCATCGAGTGTCTTACGTGCAATTGGGATGAAACGTGGGTAAATGCAGATAGCGGCAGTATTGCCCGCAGCCGTTTTCGCTTTGTGGCACAGGTCGATCACTTTTTGATCTGTGTCATCATCATTCAAAGTCGTTAAGTCCATTAACTCGATGGCGCGTTGTGCTGCTTTTTTTAAATCAGTCATAATAGCTCTCCAAAATAAAAATTAAATGAATAGAAATCAGTCGCATAAAAGCAACGCTTAAGAGGTGGCATTATTTTGATTATTTTTATGGCCGGGCCTTCAGGCGGTGCCGAGTAATTTGCTTATACAAACTACCTTGTTGTAGGTATTCAATCTTGCCTAAGTCATAAAGAGCAATAGGCATCCTGACACTTAAAATAACTTATAAGTGACCACGACTTGAATCCTTGAAGACCGGAAGAGAGGATACGAATAAAATCTTGCTCCTACTTTTCCGCGAAAAATCCATTTTAGCGCGAGAAAAACACAAACCTTTATATAAACCCACTTGTTAGCCTAATAGGCTGAGATAAAGACTCATGGCAAAACAAAGATGGAGCCGCATAATGCGGCTCCAACAAGCACTAGTATTACAAGAAATTAGAACTTGTAAGTAGCTGTGAAGTAATGTGCCCAGCCAGTAGTGTCGAGACCATAAGTGCCACCGTCTTTAAGCAGGTAAACATCTTTAAAGCCTTTCAGACCATAACCTAGAGCATAGTTATCTGAATGCCAGTATAGGCCAAAGAACACGTTGCCACCGTTAGTAGTGAAAGTCGTATTCTGATAAACACCATTTGTATCATAGGCATTTACTTCATCAGCGCCAAATTGATAATCAACATAGCCTTGGAATGATAGGAAGCTCTTGTTATCAAAGAAGTAGAAAGGTTTGAACCAGTTAGCAGAGAACTGGTAACCATTCCAATCCTTAGCATTGATATCGTAAGTGGCATATAAGTTCATGCCAGTTTTACCTAACCAAGGTACCATAACGTCAGCACCAATACCCCAGAACGACATGTTTACATCGCCTGCGTTATTGATTTTTTGTGGACCAGGATGATCCTCGACATCAAAAGAAATGCTTTGACCTTTAATTGCACCACCACCCCAGTTAAATAGAGTAGAGAAGTACACTTCTTGAATTGGACCCACTGAAAGATCTAATCCTGTGATTGCATCCAGTGAAAAACGTGGAGCAAATTTCATGAACATTTTGCTTGCACCAGCAACTTTGTCGCCAGAACCGCTGTTTGCTAAGTTGAATACATCAACATAACCATATAGGTCAATAACGCCTTTACGGCCACCAAACTCCATTTCAAGGTAGTTATGTTCTGCATCGGCACCTGGAGCAATTGGGTGTTCATCAATTGCATACATGGCGTTGAACTGCATCCACTTGTAATCTGTTGCGTAGATATCAGAACGGTCAGCGGCAAATGCGTTGCCAGAGATTGCAGCTACAGCAGTAGCGGCTAAAGCTAAAGTTTTAACGTTTTTCATCATCAACCCCATTTATCTTGTTTGCTACCATCGAGGGTAGCGTTCTTTTTGTGGCGCTCGCATTCTACCTAGATTAAAAAAAATCTCAATAATCTAGCGTAAAATCACAAACACAAAATTCTTAATTGTGAACAAAGTCGCGACTTCTGCATTACGATTAATTAACTTAACCGTAGAACTACGACATTAAAGACAGAATGACAGCTACATCTCAGTTGCATTCTGTGTTTTTCAATTGGAGAAACTATTCACTACAGGAATCACTACTGGAAAATGGTTGAATTAACTTAGGTCCCGCCCTGCATGGTCAGGACCTAGTTAGTGGGGTTTCCCCCGACTGCCGCTCATTAACTTACATAGCTAAGAACAGACCAGCAAGTGTCGCACTCATTAAGTTAGCTAAAGAGCCGGCGATAACCGCACGAATACCCATTGTAGCTAAGTCATGGCGACGAGTTGGAGCCATAGCACCTAAACCACCAAGCAGAATCGCGATTGAAGACAAGTTAGCGAAACCACACAGAGCAAAGGAGATAATCGCTTTGGTTCTGTCAGTCATTGCTAGACCCGTTTCAGCTACTACCATACCGCCATCAGCGATGTCTTTCAGGTATGGAGCAAAGTTTAAGTAAGCAACAAACTCGTTAACTACGATCTTTTGACCGATGAAAGAACCAGCTACTAATGCTTCATTCCAAGGCACACCGATAAGGAATGCTAACGGCATGAACACATAGCCAAGGATCAGCTCAAGTGTTAACTGAGGCATGCCCACCCAACCACCGATACCACCAATGATACCGTTGATCATAGCGATCAAACCAACGAAGGCTAACAGCATAGCACCTACGTTTAGTGCTAAGTGCATACCAGATGAAGCACCTGCTGCAGCTGCGTCTAACACGTTAGCTGGTTTGTCAGGATCTTCTGGCAAATCGCTCATGTCATTCTTAGCAACTTCAGTTTCAGGGTGCATCAGTTTAGCCATTAATAGACCACCTGGTGCTGCCATGAATGATGCGGCAACTAAGTACTCGATAGGTACACCCATCTGCGCGTAACCAGCCAAAACTGAACCCGCGATTGACGCCAAACCACCCACCATGATCGCAAACAATTCAGACTGCGTCATAGTTGGAATGAATGGACGAACCACTAATGGCGCTTCAGTTTGACCCACGAAAATGTTAGCTGTTGCTGACATTGATTCTGTACGGCTTGTACCTAATGCTTTTTGTAGCGCGCCACCGATAATACGGATAACCCACTGCATGATGCCTAAGTAATACAGCACAGCAATCAATGAAGAGAAGAACACAATAACGGGTAACACGTTAACTGCGAAGATGAAGCCAAGTTTAAAGTTAGCTAAATCACCGAACAGGAAACCGATACCGTTTTGTGCGTAACCAATAACGCTAGAAACTGCATCAGACATACCTTTCAGAATGTCTTTACCAACAGGAACGTACAGTACAAAACCACCGAAAGCGGCCTGGATAGCTAAAGCGCCACCCACTGTACGTAAATTAATTGCTTTTTTGTTATTCGATAGGAGGAAACCTATCGCAAGTAGGGTGACCACCCCTACTAAACTCATCAATATATTCATTAACCATCACCCTATTGTTAACACTTTTTAATTATGTTGTTAATCAACCTATTTCCGAGTCAGATTATACCCGAGCCCAAGTCGAAAATCGTCGTTTTGATCATATTTTTGGAGTTTAATTTCAATCGCTTAGTGGAGAATGCTAGTGCGACCTACACCTGTTTATTTAAAAACAACTAAAGGTCAAACAGTTGCATAGCATTCGACATCAAGTGTTCTGATATTAGAACACTTGATTTTTTTTGCAAAGTAGCGATTTTGTCTATAAAAAGAACAAGGTTAGCGGGTTGGTTACGTTTTTCAGTAACATTTATCGGCGTCATTGCCGGAGAATCAGTCTCAAGTATGAGGTGCTCGAGTGGGAGTTCAGTGACTGTTTTGAGTAATTTTTTGGCATTGGGATTCATAATCAAACCACCAATTCCCAACTTAAAACCTAACTTAATATATTCCTGTGCTATCTCAACACTGCCAGAAAAAGCATGTATCACACCGCCTCTAGGCAATTGATACTTTTTTAAACAGGCCAAAACCTCGGAATGCGCTTTAACACTATGAATAATCACCGGCAGATTAACGGATTTAGCTAACGTCAATTGCGCCTCAAAAAACGCTAACTGCTGCGGCCAAGTAGCGGAGTAAAGTTTATCTAAGCCACATTCACCAATAGCAACAAAACGAGGACATTCGAGCAACGCGGCAACTTTAGATGTTAATGCTAAGATTCCTGCATCAACATTCTCTGGGCAAAACCAAGGATGGATGCCAAGGGCAAAATAGGTTTGATATTGTGCGGCAACAGCGAGCTGTTTGTGCCAGTGCTGCGGGGACATGCCAGGAATAATCAGATTATTAACCCCAACACTGTGCATTCGCTGCACTACAGTATCGCGGTCAAGATCAAACTCGGCAAAATCTAGATGTGCGTGGGTATCAATCACTTCAAATACCTCACTCTGCGGTCGATTGACCGTTTGAATGCGCTTCAGGCGGCAATGCCGTTTCATCAGCTGCTGTCGTTTTAGCGCATTTTATCGCTAATGGCGGATCTTCAAGGCGTGGCATACAACAACGACGATTTTCGGGTGTCAGCCCCATGCGGTCGCACCACTGAATATAAACCTGCCATGTTTTTGTGATCCAATTCGCCATCATTCACATCCAAAACCGTTTTTAGATTTCATTAGATACAAAAAAGGCGGTGAATTCACCGCCATTTCAACCACTATTTTGAACCTGACCTAATTAGTGCTCGCGGGTTTTCGCAAACTCAATATCAGGATATCTTTCCATTGCAAGATTCAGGTTAACCATAGTTGGCGCAATATAGGTTAAGTTATCACCACCATCGAGTGCTAAGTTTTGGCTACACTTGCGGCGGAACTCTTCAAGCTTACGCTCATCCTTACAATAAACCCAGCGAGCAGTCGAAACGCTAATGCCTTCGTAAATGGCTTCAACGTTATATTCGCTCTTAAGACGACCAACAACCACTTCAAACTGCAACACACCCACGGCGCCAACAATTAAATCGTTAGTATCGATTGGGCGGAATACTTGCACAGCGCCTTCTTCAGACAACTGTACTAAGCCTTTTAACAGCTGCTTTTGCTTAAGCGGATCGCGCAGACGAATACGGCGGAACATTTCAGGGGCGAAGTTAGGCACACCAGTGAAACGGAATTTTTCGCCTTGGGTAAAAGTATCGCCAATACGGATAGTGCCATGATTATGTAAACCGATGATATCGCCAGGGTAAGCTTCCTCGGCACGCTCACGATCGCCCGCCATAAAGGTCAATGCATCGCTAACGTTAACATCTTTACCAATACGCACATGGTGCATTTTCATGCCTTGCTCGTAACGACCAGAACACACACGCATAAAGGCGACACGGTCACGGTGTTTTGGATCCATGTTAGCTTGGATCTTGAACACGAAACCGGTGAATTTCTCTTCTTCAGGCATAACTACGCGTGCATCGCTTTCGCGCGGTAATGGCTTAGGTGCCCACTCAACGATACCGTCAAGAATATGATCCACACCAAAGTTACCTAACGCGGTACCGAAGAACACTGGCGTCAGCTCACCTTTCAAGAAAGCCGCATGGTCAAATTCATGCGACGCGCCGCGCACTAATTCCATCTCATCGCGCAAATCAGCAGCGTAACTGCCAATCGCTTTCTCAAGATCAGGGTTATTAATGCCTTTAATTACACGACGCTCTTGAATAGTGTGTCCCATACTGCCTTGATACAAGACCACTTCATCACGCAGTATATGGTAAATACCTTTGAATTCTTTACCGCTGCCAATAGGCCAAGTAATAGGTGCGCAGGCAATATTCAGCACGCTTTCGACTTCATCCATCAGATCGATAGGATCACGGATATCGCGGTCGAGTTTGTTCATAAAAGTCACGATCGGCGTATCGCGCAGACGTGTCACTTCCATCAACTTAATGGTACGCTCTTCAACCCCCTTAGCGGAGTCGATGACCATCAGACAGGAGTCAACAGCGGTCAGAGTACGATAGGTATCTTCAGAGAAGTCTTCGTGACCAGGCGTGTCGAGTAGGTTAACGAGGGCGCCACCATAGGGGAACTGCATCACAGACGTAGTAATAGAAATACCACGGTCCTTCTCCATTTCCATCCAGTCAGACTTAGCATGCTGACCCGATTTTTTGCCTTTAACCGTTCCCGCTTTTTGCAAAGCGTTTCCGAATAACAGCACTTTTTCGGTAATGGTTGTTTTACCCGCGTCGGGGTGCGATATAATAGCAAAAGTGCGTCGCTTATTGATTTCTATAGACATATTTATTAGGTCTTACTCGTTAATCAGTCAGTTTGTACACATGCTTGTACACAAAATGAAAATAATGATTTGTCATTTGATATCTTGGCGCGGAGTATAGCAGAATCATTCAATTAAAATCGCGCTCAAAAATCAGCTTGTCATAGATTTTATGAACAGCCTGTATGGCATTGAACAATCGCATACTGATGAATCTCTGAGCTGCCTGTGCGGCGGTGAACCATACAGCTAAGCAGCCAAACTTATTAGACAATTTCTAAGCCGCCTGTGCGGCGGTGAACATCCACCTTTCAGCGGTTCAATATCGGTCTTTTTTCTAAGCCGCCTGTGCGGCGGTGAACCACGCAGCTTTTACCCTATCCCACGATTCCTTTTTCTAAGCCGCCTGTGCGGCGGTGAACGACTCAGACATTGAATGAAGCCTCCAACCATTTTTCTAAGCCGCCTGTGCGGCGGTGAACTTGATTTCTACTCTGGCACGCAATTGAATCAATTTCTAAGCCGCCTGTGCGGCGGTGAACGTGAACTGCTGCTCAATAAAGTTGATGTTAATTTTCTAAGCCGCCTGTGCGGCGGTGAACACATTAATTGGTGGCTATGCGTCATGCGGCATTTTCTAAGCCGCCTGTGCGGCGGTGAACGATAACATGTTAGACAATACTGCTCGCGGACATTTCTAAGCCGCCTGTGCGGCGGTGAACGTCTGCGATGCTTGCTGTGGTGACATACCTCTTTTCTAAGCCGCCTGTGCGGCGGTGAACAAACTGGCGCTGGGCAGTTAGGGGCCCCATACTTTCTAAGCCGCCTGTGCGGCGGTGAACCGGAATCCGCTGGTTTGTTTACTTTCTCAGGCTTTCTAAGCCGCCTGTGCGGCGGTGAACACTCTGCCAGTCGGTCATACTCTGCAGCGGCTTTTCTAAGCCGCCTGTGCGGCGGTGAACGTTTTGCATGATCTCGTGGTCATCAGTTGCCGTTTCTAAGCCGCCTGTGCGGCGGTGAACCGCACAATACAGATTATATTAAACTCGCCGTTTTTCTAAGCCGCCTGTGCGGCGGTGAACTGAATGCGCTATGGGCTCCGAGTCTTGTTAGCTTTCTAAGCCGCCTGTGCGGCGGTGAACAAAATGCTTTAAGTAAGCTTTTAATTGCTTATTTTCTAAGCCGCCTGTGCGGCGGTGAACTGGGGATTATTAAGGGGATTTATCCCCTTGATTTTCTAAGCCGCCTGTGCGGCGGTGAACGACCTTCCTCGAGAGGAATTTGAACCTCTATATTTCTAAGCCGCCTGTGCGGCGGTGAACATGCAGAGTTGTCGGATAGAAATCCT
Organism: Shewanella sp. 1180_01; assembly: GCF_052850535.1. Lineage (NCBI taxonomy): Bacteria > Pseudomonadati > Pseudomonadota > Gammaproteobacteria > Alteromonadales > Shewanellaceae > Shewanella > Shewanella sp. 1180_01. The sequence continues at coordinate 13,312 of NZ_VXCT01000039.1, read as the reverse complement.
GCTGATTTTCTAAGCCGCCTGTGCGGCGGTGAACATCCAGTACAGGTTCAAATCCCTCTTGCTGAATTTCTAAGCCGCCTGTGCGGCGGTGAACCACGAGTACCACCAAGTACAACATAAGCAGCATTTCTAAGCCGCCTGTGCGGCGGTGAACATATGAAGGGAGGTTTGTATGTGTTCGCGCACATTTCTAAGCCGCCTGTGCGGCGGTGAACATGGCTATGCAGGCACTAAAGTTTTAATAACTTTTCTAAGCCGCCTGTGCGGCGGTGAACAGTGGCTACTGGCGTTGAGGTCGTTGTTGGTTTTTCTAAGCCGCCTGTGCGGCGGTGAACTTGGCGTCTTCGTAGGCACAGATAGGGGGGCATTTCTAAGCCGCCTGTGCGGCGGTGAACCGTAAGCCAGGGGATAAATCTGATGTTGATTGTTTCTAAGCCGCCTGTGCGGCGGTGAACATCAGCGACCAAGCATAGCGATTTACGTTGCATTTCTAAGCCGCCTGTGCGGCGGTGAACCGCATAAAGTTGTTGCACTGCAAAATATTTGCTTTCTAAGCCGCCTGTGCGGCGGTGAACATGCGGGTTCGAATCCCGTCATCACATTGATTTTTCTAAGCCGCCTGTGCGGCGGTGAACGACGTGGCTAGATAGAAATATCAATCCACTGTTTTCTAAGCCGCCTGTGCGGCGGTGAACGAAATAGGTCAGCAAATACTTTACTTTGACGATTTCTAAGCCGCCTGTGCGGCGGTGAACGTTAAGTGCAGTCATACCCTCAGATTTAATGTTTTCTAAGCCGCCTGTGCGGCGGTGAACCTGAGCCGTCAAGCATTAGAGCATAGAATCAATTTCTAAGCCGCCTGTGCGGCGGTGAACTTGATTACTTGGCAATCTCTGGATCAACTGATTTTCTAAGCCGCCTGTGCGGCGGTGAACTTACAGGGGTGATGATATCAAATCAAAGTTTTTTTCTAAGCCGCCTGTGCGGCGGTGAACAGCAAGACGTGTTAATCAACTTGCATGACTTTTTTCTAAGCCGCCTGTGCGGCGGTGAACAGCATTAAACGTGGATTGAGTTAGCTTTAGCTTTTCTAAGCCGCCTGTGCGGCGGTGAACTTACAAATTCTTCAAGAGTTACCAGCTTAATATTTCTAAGCCGCCTGTGCGGCGGTGAACAGAAGCGGTACAGGCAGTAAGTAAAGGCGTTGTTTCTAAGCCGCCTGTGCGGCGGTGAACATGTTTTCAATGTTCCAGTTGCGGTAACTAATTTTCTAAGCCGCCTGTGCGGCGGTGAACTTGGTGGCTCAGAGCAATACACTGATGCTACTTTTCTAAGCCGCCTGTGCGGCGGTGAACTGCTTTGCATATTTCATCCTTTGTCATACCTATTTCTAAGCCGCCTGTGCGGCGGTGAACCATAATTGGCAGCTTTTAACGCCTCAAACTTTTTTCTAAGCCGCCTGTGCGGCGGTGAACTCAATCTAAGCCAGCCATATGGTTGGCCTGATTTTCTAAGCCGCCTGTGCGGCGGTGAACATTGCGCGAGATAAGGTTGTAAATCTGCGCAATTTCTAAGCCGCCTGTGCGGCGGTGAACCCTTATTTCATCATTTAAGGCAACAGAGCAAGTTTCTAAGCCGCCTGTGCGGCGGTGAACAATGCGGATACGTGGTGTGGTACACCTGCGGATTTCTAAGCCGCCTGTGCGGCGGTGAACGGGTGCAATCTGGGGGTGTCGCTGACGGTTCTTTTCTAAGCCGCCTGTGCGGCGGTGAACATATTACATCTAATAAGACTTGGCCAGCTAGCTTTCTAAGCCGCCTGTGCGGCGGTGAACGCAGCATAACAGATGCACTGCAGATCCTATATTTTCTAAGCCGCCTGTGCGGCGGTGAACAGATTTTGCGTGAAATTTTCTGCTTATCTAAATTTCTAAGCCGCCTGTGCGGCGGTGAACGGTGCCTCCAGAGCGGGGGATATGCGCAAAATTTTCTAAGCCGCCTGTGCGGCGGTGAACTTGGCGAAGGTGACGAGACGGTTAAGTTTAAATTTCTAAGCCGCCTGTGCGGCGGTGAACATGTTAACCTTGCCAGCTTTCCCGCTTTGCCATTTCTAAGCCGCCTGTGCGGCGGTGAACGTTGGATCTCGATATTCACCAAGCAGTGTTTCTTTCTAAGCCGCCTGTGCGGCGGTGAACGAAGCTAAAGACATCGGACTCACAGGTGTAATTTTCTAAGCCGCCTGTGCGGCGGTGAACAATCGGTGACGCCGCTAGTATTGCGCGAGTTGTTTCTAAGCCGCCTGTGCGGCGGTGAACAATAGATTACTAGTTTAAAAGTGAGTAACTACAATTCGTTAGGTTAAAAAACATTATTTTACCTTACGAAAAACACACTACAGTAACTCACTGTTTCTATTTGATTTGTTAAAGAGCATAAATTATAAGGTCAAAACTTGGGTAAATAGCCTCTGCTTGATAATCCATAACTGTCAAACGAAACACTTCCCTCCTTTACTACAGCACTATGTGTTTGTTGAATAAATAAAGGAAAGCGCGAATCCTTAGTGTAACTTTGCATATAAACAAAGGGCGCTTTGGTCTTTTTAGGTTTAAAACCTTCAAAATGCGCTGTAGCTTGCACTAACGTTTCATTATGACGCTTCATTCTTCGAGCGATTTCCCGCGCTTTATTCGCACGGATTGCTGGGCGTGAATAAGCTACATAAACTTCTATTTTTTCGGGCACGGGACGGATACTACTGATATGCAAGTAGTCGGTAAAATGACGCAGCCAATTGCTTACCTTTAGATCTTCCAAATGCTGAGGTTGAGTTGCCAGCAAGCGTAATTTTGAGCCTAAACTGTTATCCATTTCATTAAACTGTGGAAATGCGGCAGCAATCTCAAATTGCCCTACCCGATTTTTATGCTCGACCAAAGCAAGATGCACTTGATGATAGAGTTTCTCCCAGAGGAAATAATGCCCCACTTCCTCGTTGGGCAATAAGGTAATGTCTAGATAATGATTCATCGCAACTCCTTATTCACCAAACACACCGCCACGGATCAGCATGGCCATAACATAGTGTTGTTGTTCAATGCTAGGGATCTTGTCTTTGAGCATCCAAGCATCTAACAAATTATAAAAATCGTTTTTTTCTTTCGGTTGACGGTAGGCCGCACCGCGGTTAGTCACAGAACCGTAGGGTTCAACCGCAATCGGTCCAATTTCTTCAAAATCGGGGTGCCAAGTGTCAATCGTACGCAATGCATTACCGATTTTTTGCGAGTGCATTGCCGCTTGTCCATCAAGTTGATAAAGGAACTTACTCTTATCTCCCTTACCACCGCCCATCACTAATTCCTGTGAAGGGAATACCGCTTGGCCTTGTCCAAGTTGGCTGTATGCCTCGACCTTAATCAGGGCGTGTTTTTCCATTAAGCCAAATTGAATTATTTTCGCCAGCTCGTTTATCTGCTGATCATCGGCAAAATCACGTAGATTGAAATCATAACTATCAAAGGTAAAGTGCTGATTATTGGCTGTTACGACAATTTTCACCGCTTGTGCTCCAACACGGTTGCGCCATAAAAAACGGCCATTAGCGATATTCTGCGCATAGCGTTTTGCCAGTTCACTAAATTGAGTTTCAATTTGATATTGCTTCACTTTTGCGGCTAAGGCTTCCTGATAGGCTGGATCGTTACACGTTGACGGTATGTGTAAGTCACTCAGGATGCGTAGGGTAAACACTAATTTTAGCGTGTCTGTATGGTGGGGAAGCGCTGCAATATCAACCGTTTGTAAATTCGCCTTAGAGACTTCGGCATCAAGTTTTGCAGGATCGTTTGCCGTTGCGGCTTTTAATCGGTTTGAAATCGTTCCTCTTACGGCTTTTTCTCCCACTATGATAGGTTGCCATACATTTTCATCCCAATTGCCCGCAAACATAAGGGCGTCGGATGGAAGCAATTTTGCTTCAAAAGCTAACACTGATGGTGTACTCAGTTTGATATCTGCCATGATTAATGCTCCGTTATTAATTAATAGTCATCTAAATTAAATGAGGTTAATGCAGCGTCAACATCTGCAATGGATGGTATATCTACTTGAAATGGTTCTGTCTTTGCTAAGTACCAAGGATGTTGGTAGCTGTAGCGCCATATTCCCGCGCTAATATCAATTAACCGATGAATACTTAGCCATTCGCCTACGCTGTAAGCGGTTTCGGCAAATGCCACAGGGACTGACTTATCCCGCACATTAGCAACCTGCCCCGCTTCGTATACTGGCGAGATAGCACAATAACCTGTTGCAATAGGAACTAAATAACCCGCTTGAGGCTTTGGCACATAATGCCAATCCGCTTTGATGGTATCTGATGGTCCGCTTATTTCAGGTTCCGTATCTAACCGAGTTGCCTGATAATTTAGGGTGGCAAAATCACACCAAGCATCAAACAGGCTTGGCTTAGCACCATGAACGACCTCTTGCTGTAATCCATTAACATGGCTCGCAAGGTAATCACTACGATCAATTAAGATAAATCCCGGCATTAAACGCCGTAGTGCTTTTTGCTGCTGTTCGTGGTCGCTCAATATCTCAATTTGCCCGTAGTGAGTGATCTGCCCTCCCGCTAGCCTCATTGCAGGTAACAAAGCGTTAATCTGGTCTATGAGCATTTGCTCTGTTTGATTATCGCCTTGAATTAACCCCTTAATTTCGATCAATAAAGAAACTTGCAAGTTCATGCGCCCTTCTTCATTGATTGGTGCGGTATTTCCTTGTTGAGTTAATGGATTACGAGTCAAAGCAAAAACATAATCTCCCCAGCCTTTAGGTTGGCGAGCATGCACCCTGTTTTTGTGACTCACGACGCAAACGCCACCTAAGCTCACATCAAGCTCACGAGATAACTTGCGTGATAAAGCATGGGCAAAACCTAAAAAATTCGTTATCGCCGGAAACCCATAGGTCAACCCTGCAATGGCATTCGCATTTTGCACATCGAGTTTTTTAATTAATAAATACTGCGACATTCTATGCATCTCCATGTTTAGGTGTATGACGCTCAAAGGTTTTAAGCTGCACTAGACATAATTTCTTAACATACTGATGTTCAATATCACCTAGCACATATCGTTCTTTATTTTGTAGCTGAGCCAATAACCAAGTCGCAAAATCGTTGGCGATGATGTCTTGCCAATCGCCTTTGGCACGCTCCTGCTGAAAACGCGGTTCTGGGTTGGCGACATCGAGCCAAAGACCGTGAGCGGTTTTTAATTGACACTCAGCCGACGTTGCCCAACCTGCAAATTCCGTCATATTTTGAATAATGGCGGCCTCATTAAGTAGCACATCGATAATTGGCAACACAAAACCATAATCCCGTTGATATCGCGCTTTAAAATTGTTTTCTTGCGCGGTTACCCCAGCCAAAAACGCTTTAAATTCGCGAATAAAACCTGCGGTTTTAAACCGCAATTGGCGGCTAAAAATACTGGCACTCGTGAGCGGCGGCTTGCTTTGAGCTTGATAATGCGGTGGCGCGCAATTGAGTAAGAAACTTTGTCCATACCGCTCGCTATTAAGTTGAGAGATATTTTGTGGTTTTGAGCCACCAAAGTTTTGCACTGCTGTTGCCGGGAATATCTTCTCGAGCGATGCGTGATAATGACCTTTTTTACGCGCCTCTCTAATTGCTTTGGGCTCATCGCCAAAACGAGTTGATGTGACGTGATGATATAACTCATGGGCTAAGGATGAAGAAAACAAAGGACACAGTAAGTGATAGTGTTGTGATTCATCGCCATTAAGCACCGTTGATACTGGAAAGTACAATTGCTTAGTTAAGGTATGTCCCGTTAGTTTTTCATCTGCCAATGCTCTAGCAAATCCAAGCTGCCACTCTTTAAGTAACTCAGTATCTTGAGTAAATGCAGTTAAAGCATCGACATGCTGAGCTTGTAGCTGCTTGATGAGACTTTCGCCATTGACTGATATTTTCAGCAGTTTTGCCACATCAAGTGCCGCCGCATTACCGACAGCATCTATCGCTTTATTCGCTAGACTCGCCGTGTTCAGATAGGTCTGCGATTCTGGCGCAGTATCCGCTACCAATATACTGCTGGCTTTAGCATCACTGTGGGTAAACTTAGCCGCATGGGTTGCTAGACTAATCTGTTTGGCGCGTTTTGCAGCATAAGTTAACCAATTCACCGGATTAAAATCCGTTTCAATCGGTGCTGCAACTTCGGCATATTCCCTATTTGCTGTTGCTATTTCGATAGGATCCTGTGTTTTTTCAAGTATCTTATCCCGTGCTTTTTGTAGCGGTTCAAGCTTGGTTTGCTTACGCTGAGCGATATAATCGGCAAGCGCATCGCTTAAAGTTAATTCCATGGGCTGTCCTTATTGTCTTTACATTCGTACACACCAAGTTGTTCGTGCCATGCCCACACTAGGGCGGGTTGATCTTTATTTGCCATTCGAAGGTTAATCTCACCAAATTGCTCACTCACTTTAGTGATCGAACTGTCCAGTAAGTCAGCCAAGTCTTGATATATTTGTTCGGTCGATGGTTTAAACCACCAGAAACATCCTTTAGCTAACGGGACTATTTCAGAGTTAAAACGATGGTTTAACGTGGGATATTGATAGGGTTTATGTGTGGTATCTAATTGACACCAGGTTAATATTTCATCTTCTGGTAATCGCAATAAAAATGCCTCTTGGGGTTGCGATTGGCGAAATGCGGTTTGGCGAATAAACTCCCCACTCCAAGCAACATCATGCTTCCACCACAGATTGGCCTCTTTATAACTGCGATAAAAAATGACTCCAGCTTTGTCTTTGCCAACAGGTCCTAACGCCAGTTGCAAAGCACGATGTTCCTGCCCCCAAAAGGAGTTTACTGCCTGAGCATGTTGTTTTTTGTGCAGATCGCTATATTGAAATTCACTGCCATTAGCACTGGGCACTGGCTCCATAATTCTTGGAATTGCCGAAATGGCATCGAGTTCAGTAGTCAGTAATTGGGTTAAATCATGTTGTAGTAAGGGTAAAGCGGCACTTTCAAACCCTGGCTTACAGTACGCTGGATGCTCATTTTTTAGTGCCCGAATATTTTTATTTAAAACTAATAAATTAGCCGTCTTAGGTACCTGCTGACGATGACGTTGAATACGTCCTGCAAGTTGGATTAAAGCTCGCAATGAACTAGGTTCAGCAATCGCCCAGTCATAGTCATGATCGCGCCCCACTTCAACGACTGAAGTGCCTAACACGATGAAAATATTATTCGAAGTATTGGTCATTGATAATGCCTGCTGAATTTCAGGCTGGCGCCACAAATTGGCTTCATCGTGACGTGATAAGGCGTTATCGAGGCGACTTTCTTTGTAAGAGCGATGTGCTAATGGAAACTGCGAATGGTAAACACAGTAATGGATACTGTAATCGGCTTGCGGTGACATGTTAATCAGTAACTTAGCAACAGCGATCATTGGATTAATATTAGCCATACGCACAACACCTAAAGACACCTTACGCCCTGATGGATGTACAACATGGTGCATATCATGTAGCTGGTGTAGACATCTGTGTAGCGTGGCGGCAACACACTCATCAAAGGTGGTTGGCGATGCTAATTCAAGCTTTACCAGCTCTCCCCTACGGACGACTTGTTGGCAAGCGAGCTTTTTAACTCTTTTACTCACAAAAATTTTATGTTGCTCAATATAAGATCTTGAGTTGGATATCTCTAAAGTTTCACTTTTATATTCATCAAACCAAGCACACCAGATTGGAGGCTGTTCGGTCGTGGCGAAATGCGCCTGATTAAAATGCTGGCGGCCAGCATGATAGGCATCAAATAGTGTTTTGATCAACGATGGCGGCAGTGTCGCTGATGACAGTAAAACTCTAGAACCTAACATGCCTGCCCAGTTCACTAAGCGACATAGTGCGGGTAAGTCCTCAAGTCCAAAATCATCCGGCTCATCTAAAATTAAATCAGAGGTGAGTAATCGCAACATAGGCGCAATTTGTTTACCTCCTCGCAAGCTTTCAGTGGCAGGCATTAGATGATCAATGGTACTGACCAAAATGGGCGCACTCACTAATTGCTCCAATTTAGGACTCGCAGCAAGCCAGTGCTTTAACCGCCCATCATAAATTTGACCTTGATAACTAATAAATAATTGTTCGAAAAGACCCTCTGCCGACTCACTACCAATCTGCTTATGCTGCGGTGTTGCATTGTTCAGTTGATGTAAGGTGCTAACGGCCTGTGAACCAATCAGTACCGCTAGCTCATCATCCCCAAGTTTAAGTAAATCCCGATAAGCATCACCCGTTTGTAAGGTAAGCGTTCGTAAACCTAGTGCGACTGAAAAACGGCAACCTTCTCGTTCATCTGCTAAACCATACATAATGCGGGCATTGGCTATGGTTTTCCCGCATCCGGTTGAGGCCATATTGACCCCGAAAAAACCTTGTCTCTCACTGCCTTTAGCTATCAACTTAGCTTGAGCAAAAGCCTTATCTTGCCAGCGATACTTGCCGTTTGTCGCGTTCTGACTAAATAACTTATGTTGGGCAATCGCTGGTAAAGTATATTTTAAAGCAGGTAAGTTTTGTGCAAAGCGCTGGGCATTCACCGCTACACCAATATTATGCTCATCAAGCTGTTGCTTTAACGCATTACCCGCCTGTGGCACTCTATTATGATCAGTATTAGCAAAGGCGTTGTAAGTTTTATCTCGCCACTGAACTTTAGATTTTTCAGCGGGAAGAGAGGAATAATAATGATCGGCGAGCATCAACGACAAGCGCGCCATATGTCCAACAAAGCGTTGCTCAAGCCAAACTTGTTCAGTAAATATCAATGGACAATTCAGCGCACGTTCGGATAAGTTTCGGGCTTTATGCTGCCAAGGCCGACTTAAGAGTGGCGTACCTTGACTAAACTGCCAATTTTGCCTGATAAGATCCGTATCTATTGCCGTCATGTTTTCTGCATTCGCTGAATTCCAATGGCAACTAAAACAATGAGAGAGCCAGCTGTCTATTTCCTTTGTATGTACGCTACCTACATGGGCGAGCGGAAGTCGGTGGTGCGATACAATCAACCAAGCCACCAATTTGGCAAATGGTGCAAGTTGATCAAAAGGTCGCTGATATCCGGAGTCTTCTTTAAACAGCCTAGACAAAACCTGCTGTTCTATTTCAGTACTGTTTTTATCAATGTTGGCCAATTTCTCCAGCCAATCCTTATCCGCTAAACCATTAGCAAAGGCTTCAAATAATCGCAGGGACACCCACTCATGCCGATAGGGCTCCCCCTTAGACTCGGTTAACCCTTTAAGCTTTAACTGAAATAAATCATTCGCTTTTCCAAAATCATGAAATAATCCAGCAATACTCGACGCAAGGACAATTACTTCATTTAAATGCCAGCCCTGCTCCCATTCTTTATGTTCCAAATTAAGCTGAGTGCGATTCACCGGCACTATGCCTTGTTCATTAAATTTCAATCGATTTCCCACGACCCACAAGAGCTGAGTTCTAGAACGTGAGCGGATCCAGTGGCAACTCACTGCAGTACTTCGACTTGCAGTTTGTTTGAGCATTTTCTTAACCGTTAACAGGCCATCTTCGGTGATCAGGGTTTGCCAAGTGTTATCGCCTATGCGGTTAGCAAAAGCATCAAGCACACGGCGGGTCTTTTTCAGGGCATTTTTCTCGCACTGACTGATGAATGTCACCATCATAGCTGTTGTACCTTATAAGCCTTGGGCTGCAATTTGCTCAGCACTGTAGTCCTGAAGTGCAACGTCTTTCACCGTATTAAACATAAAATCTAATGCTTTATGATCGGTAAATGCCTGCAATACTTGCTGACGAAATTCTTGTTCAGTGGCGTTCTCTTTGGCGCAAACAAAAGCCCACGGCAGCACTATGGCGTCTTTGATGAGATCAGCGACATCGAACACTAATGCTCCGCGGCGAGTTTTCCCGTGCATCACGGCAAAACCATGCGGAATGCCCAACACCCAGAGGCAACTAGCTGCAAGTCCATAGGCTAAATAATTGCCGTGGTTTAAAAAGTCATTAGCGATATCGGTGCTTTGGTGTTGACGGGTAAAATCTTTGAGTTGGGTATTATTGGCGGCGTGCTTGTATAGCACTTTGGTTAACTGAGCTTCGGTCAATAGCAGGTCCGACTGTTTGGTTGCCACCTCTGTGCGGGCATGAAAAGTCTCAAGCGCAGCTTGGATTGCCGGATCCTTAAAAATAAAGCCTTCCGTTTTGAGTTCGCGATCCCTCTGCCACACTTGCTCGATAAATTGGATGCGGGCTTGCTGAAAGGTTTTCGCGGCGAGTAATCGTTTTTCATCATCGAACCAAAATTGCATCCAACCGTGCAAATATTCAGTGGGCCGGTATTCACTCTGGGGCGTCAGCCATTCCACTTCGCAGGTCATATAAAGTGGCGTGCCGCCACCGCCACAAAAGCCGACTAATACACCTGCCTGCGCCAGCATTCGCATGGCAGCTTGGGTGATGGACGTGCCATTGCCCAATAACAAAACTGTGGTGTTGGCGATGGGGATATTGAAATATTGGTTTTCGTTTTTTGCTTCAGTTAAGTAAAGCACACGACCGTCTTTCTGCATCACTCGGCAGTATTCGAGGTAATAAACATTAGCTCGTTTAGAATGCAGTATCGTTTTTAAATCCGAGGGAGAAAGATCGTCCATAAATACCTCCATGTGGAATGAAAAGCTTTAACTAATCAAAGCTATCGTCCTAATTCAAGCAATAGTAACTTAGAACCATTTGATTCCCTATGCAACAATCGATACATCGCTCACATATCAGCAACAACCTCACGAAAAACATACATTGTCAGAACCAAAGTCAATAATTAAGAAAGGATCAAAGGATCACAAAATCGATCTGTTGAAGTTGGTATATCCGAGCATACCTAATTTTTGTCCCTCTGAGAAAATAGCGAAAATAATTATTTATAATCAATACCATAGATAGCGTTCAAAATTATGAACGCCCCCTAAAAGCCCGCTAATAAAACAACAACCAAGCCCTCTAAAATCCTCATATGTAGTGAAGCACTGCGTGTCGCTGCCCCCGCAATCAACCGCGCCGGAAGGACCCGCGATGATAATGGTTCGCATCTGCAGCAAGTTGAGAGCGATTCTCATCATCATAAAGTGTCGCGTTCGGTTTCAATCAAACCGTGAGCATCGGCGAGACACAAAATCCGCCCATCTGAAAATCAAAATTCCTCATAATTGCACATGATCATCGCTCTATTCCTATCCATGCAGGATGACTAATATAGGTAAAGATAACGACTCTGGCACTCGGTTAAAATGAGCCTAGTCCTAGACAGAAGCAATTCACCTAAAACCGTCTAAAACCGTTTAAAACCTTGGCTTTTACCCTCTTCACCCTATTGCCAACATTTAACACCAAAGCAACAAATACACGCTATTGCATCCTTCCTTAGGGTTGATGCAATGACTCGTCTGTAGCCCTACTGCTGCATGGGCTAGAGTGCTCCCAACTTTTTGAGGCTATCTAGGGATTATCTAGGCCGCATCGAAAAACGGTTGAACCATATTGGTGCAACACACTGAACAACACCCATTGAATAGAAACATATCAATAACAATTCAAACTAAGGCAGCATGAGCCTAAAAACGCGTTCAATCACTCAGAAACAGTGTGCAGATCATCCCAGTTCGCCTGCTTTTGATGACCAAAAACGGGGAGCGGATAACGCCTTCGCAGGATGAGGCAGCGACCGAAACCGTGAGCCGAATAGAAGGATCCATTTGGGCGCCATCAATTCACCCAAAACAGCCAAAAACCTCGCATTTTGCCCTACCCTTTACGCCCTCAAGCGTTAACACAAAAGCAACAAAGGCGCGCCGTTGCATCCTCCTTAAGGGTTGATGCAACGACTTGCCTGTAGCCCTACTGCTGCATGGGCTAGAGTGCTCCCAACTTTTTGAGGCTATCTAGGGATTATCTAGGCCGCATCGAAAAACGGTTGAACCATATTGGTGCAACACACTGAACAACACCTATTAAATAGAAACATATCAATAACAATTCAAACTAAGGCAGCATGAGCCTAAACACGAATTCAATCACCCAGAAACAGTACGCAGATCATCCCTGTTCAACTGTTTCCCATGACCAAAAACGGGGAGCCGATAGCACTCAAGCAGAATGAGGCCGCGACCGAAACCGTGAACCGAATAGAAGGATCTATCTGGGCGCCATCAATTCACCCAAAACAGCAAAAAACCTCACCTTTTCCCCTACCCTTTACGCCATCAGGAGTTAACACAAAAGAAACAAAAACACGTCATTGCATCCTCCTGTAGGGTTGATGCAACGACTCGCCTGTAGCCTTACTGCTGCATGGGTTTGAGTGCTCCCAACTTTTTGAGGGGATCTAGGGATTATCTAGGCCGCATCGAAGAATTATTGAAGCATAATGGTGTAATAGCTCCATCATGATACAACATATAAGTAACAACTAAGGCAAGAAAAACGTGTGGTATTCTCACTCGTCATCGTCGCACAACACGCCTATAGAAGCCCTATCAATGCCGGCTTCACCCACAATCATCAGCTAATGCTTGAACGACTAACGCACCTGCAGGTAAAGCCGCTGACAAAACGTAAACATGCACATTGATGCCAGGCATCAATACCTATCCGCCCAACTAATCTCCCTGCCTCACAAAGACTATTTAGCCAGCGTGAGATCAGCGGACACACCTGCAGATCAACACGGCAGGATCATAGGACCAAGCAGAACAATACGCTTAGATACCGACCATCATCGACCACTGGCATTAACGTATAGCTGTTCAGCGCTCATGATGCGCTTTAGGATGGGTAAAGCTGACGACTGGGCATGAAGCTTAAGGTGATCGAGTGACACGTCTGCAGGTGAAGATAGTGGTCTAAGAATTGGTTAAACCGAACGCACGATTGAACTGGATTAGTCTTAACTTAACCTCCCTATATTCAAACCGCGATGCCATTAGATCCGATAGATGGCTTTAACCCACTTCTACTCAAAGTTTGCCGCAGCTCGAAGTTCAGCCATTTGTTGTCTGATAATTTGAGATACATAATATAATGACTACCAAAAAGTAAGGTCTGATCATGAGGGATTTCATAAACCGTTACAGTGAATCAAACTTACCTAGTCTGATTCATGTCCTGACACACCGTCTTTTTGCGTTAGCTTTGGGCTAACGCGTTT
>NZ_VXCT01000038.1:0-48173 GCF_052850535.1 Shewanella sp. 1180_01 | reverse complement strand
CCTATAGGGTCTAAAAGGCCTCGGTGAAAGTCACCATTAATAATTGATTTCTCGACATTTTTTAACAACTGCGGTTTCTTTTGTATTCTTTCCGCGGGACTGTAATTCAGTTTATCGCCTACAGCTTTAATTAAGTCTTTTCTAGACTTATAGTATTCAAGAGAATCTTCCACATCATAAGAAACCGTACAGTCAAAAGGGTCATTGAACTCGCTAAAGTGACTGTATTTTAATGTTCCATTATTTATTAATGCCTTGGCACCATCATCATAGGCTAAATATTTGTAGAGGTTTAATTTCATCGGAACCACATAAAAACTTATTGAATAGCAGCTCAATAAACTGCTGCCTAAAATTTGACTTACAGCGACTATGCCACGCTAATTAATTGAAATAAAGCGATAAAGTTAACATTACTTTCAAAATAGTTGAATAAGTTGCGCACTAAACTAAACAGGTTGATGTAGAGGTTTTTGCAACCTTTTACCAGTCATAATAAATTCAATGATTTATCTAAAAAGTAGCCGTTTATAGAGCATAAAAACCTCGATTTTGTTCACTTTCTTTACGGATTACCAGCGTGAAATTATATCTGAATATGATCTAGTACTTTAAAGTCAGATCAGACTGCCCAAGACATTAGAAAATATATGGCACTATTGGGTGTTATCCAGTGCATCAGTTTCTCTAGCTAACGAATAAAGGGGCAATAGCTTTTTTAGTTGAACGAACAGCGATAGGGTTAGTAAGGATTGGCATTGTTGCAACAGTGACCGTTGGCGGCATGGATGCCGTCGTCGAGCCTATAGGGATATATTTACGGCGAGTCACTGGGGAAATAATGACAATTCATGCTGCATAACTGACGATAAAGTTATCTTGCTTTGGGGTAATAGCTTTTTAGCTGAACGAACAGCTAGAGGGTTGGTGAGGATTGGCATTGTTGCACCTGTGACCTTCTAAAACAGGATGTTTTAGTTGAGCCCTCAGGGACGCTTTTTGTTAAACAAATGAGGTGGCGAGTCACAGGGGAAACAATGACAATAAATGCTGCACAACTGAAGATACCATTATCTTGCTTTGGGGAACCAAATTGCAGGCATAAAAAAACCGCTGGGTAGCGGTTTTTATGCTCTGCAATCTTAACGGGTTTTAATCTAAACCGATTATAGACCCGCGTCAGCGCGCAGTGCTTCAGCTTTGTCTGTTGCTTCCCAAGGGAATTCGTTACGACCAAAGTGACCATAAGCGGCTGTCGCTTGATAAATCGGACGTGCTAAATCTAGCATGGCCGTTAAACCGTATGGACGCAGTTCGAAGTGTTGACGTACTAACTTGATCAGCAAATCTTCAGACACTTTACCCGTACCGAAGGTTTCGATGCTGATAGAAGTCGGTTCTGCCACACCAATAGCGTAAGACACTTGGATTTCACAGCGTTCAGCAAGACCTGCTGCCACTATGTTTTTTGCCACATAACGGGCAGCGTATGCCGCGCTACGGTCAACTTTTGATGGATCTTTACCAGAGAATGCGCCACCACCATGACGGGCCATGCCGCCGTAGGTGTCAACGATGATCTTACGACCGGTTAAGCCGCAATCGCCTACTGGGCCACCGATAACAAAACGGCCAGTTGGGTTGATAAAGAACTTAGTGTCTTTGTTTAGCCATTGAGCCGGTAATACTGGCTTGATGATGGTTTCCATCACGCCTTCAATTAAGTCGGCTTGTGAAACGTCATCTCTGTGCTGAGTCGACAATACGACGGCATCGATACCGACAATTTTGCCATCATCATAGGCAAACGTGACTTGGCTTTTCGCATCTGGGCGTAACCAAGGCAGGGTGCCGTTTTTACGCACTTCAGACTGACGCTTCACTAATGCGTGGGCATAAGTGATAGGCGCTGGCATGAGGACGTCGGTTTCGTTGTTGGCATAGCCAAACATTAACCCTTGGTCGCCTGCACCTTGCTCAGCAGGGTCAGCACGGTCTACACCTTGATTGATATCAGGTGATTGCTTACCAATGGCGTTTAATACCGCACACGAGTCTGCATCAAAACCCATATCTGAGTGGGTATAACCAATTTCACGCACCGTTTTACGGGTGATTTCTTCGATATCAACCCAAGCAGAAGTCGTGACTTCGCCACCGACTAATACCATGCCAGTTTTGACATAAGTTTCACACGCCACGCGTGCTTTTGGATCTTGAGCCAGAATTGCATCTAGCACAGCATCAGAAATCTGATCTGCAATCTTATCGGGATGACCTTCTGAGACCGACTCAGAAGTAAACAAGTGCTTTGCCATAGTAGGAAAATCTCGTCGTTAGCATTCAAACGTGTAGAAGCATCTACATCTAGACGGCTATTTTAGTTTAAATCCGATTGCCGATCACCCCCAGTGAGAAAAAATCCTCTCAGATTGTGACCTGAAAACGACTATGCTCAGTCTTAAAATGGTTATTTTACTTATATTTCATGCCATTAGGTTTACTCTTTTTTTGAGAAATTTATTTCACTATTACAAGTGATCCTTGCGAGGCCCACTCAAGTAAGCGCCAGTAAAGTGACTAGCTTGTTTCTACGAGTTTACGATTCGGCCATCTTTTGCTGAGTGAATGATAATTTTAGTTTGCGTCACACTGGCATGTAGGGGAAAATATGCGTCCAAATTGCCCGCTAGACCCCACAAACAAGCAGGAGAGAGCATGTCTTCCCGTAAAGTACTCGCAAACGCAATCCGTGCGTTAAGTATGGATGCAGTTCAAAAAGCAAATTCAGGCCATCCCGGCGCCCCAATGGGTATGGCAGATATTGCTGAAGTGCTGTGGAATGATTTCCTTAAGCACAACCCGACCAATCCTAAATGGGTAGATAGAGACCGTTTCGTCCTTTCTAATGGTCACGGTTCAATGCTGATCTACTCTTTACTTCACCTGACAGGTTATGAATTACCAATCGAAGAGCTGAAACAGTTCCGTCAATTGCATTCAAAAACCCCGGGTCACCCAGAATACGGTTACACCCCAGGTGTTGAAACCACAACGGGTCCACTCGGCGCGGGCATCAGCAATGCAGTCGGTATGGCGATTGCTGAAAAAACCTTAGCGGCACAGTTTAACCGTGATGGTCACGATATCGTTGATCACTACACTTACTGCTTCGTCGGCGACGGCTGTTTGATGGAAGGTATTTCCCACGAAGCCTGTTCATTAGCCGGTACTTTAGGTCTAGGCAAACTGGTCGCATTTTGGGATGACAACGGTATTTCTATCGATGGCCATGTTGAAGGCTGGTTCACCGATGATACGCCAAAGCGTTTTGAAGCTTACGGCTGGCATGTGATTGCCGGTGTTGACGGTCACGATAGCGCGGCAATCCGTGCTGCTATCGAAGCGGCGAAAGCGGTTACCGATAAACCAACCATGATTTGCTGCAAAACCATTATCGGTTTTGGTTCACCCAACAAATCTGGCAGCCACGATTGCCACGGCGCGCCATTAGGCGATGCGGAAATCGCAGCAGCCCGTGAATTCCTTGGCTGGCCACATGCACCATTTGAAATCCCTGCTGACGTTTATGCCGGTTGGGATGCCAAAGAAGCCGGTGCTGCCCGTGAAGCGGCATGGAACGAGAAGTTTGCGGCTTATAGCGCAGCTCACCCAGAACTGGCTGCTGAATATGAGCGCCGCGTACTTAAAGGTGAATTACCTGCTGATTTCGAAGAGAAAGCGCAGGCATTCGTGCAAGCATCACAGGACAAAGCCGAAGGTATTGCGAGCCGTAAAGCCTCACAAAATGCCATCGGTGCTTTCGGTGCTATGTTACCTGAACTGTTAGGCGGCTCTGCTGACTTAGCGGGTTCTAACTTGACTTTGTGGTCTGGTTCTAAAGGTATTCAAGACGATCCTGCCGGTAACTACATTTACTACGGTGTGCGTGAATTCGGCATGAGCGGCATTATGAACGGTGCTTCGCTGCATGGTGGTTTCATCAACTACGGGGCAACTTTCATGATGTTCATGGAATACGCCCGTAACGCAGTTCGTATGTCGGCGCTGATGGGCATTCAAAACATCTTCGTTTATACCCATGACTCTATCGGTCAAGGTGAAGATGGCCCAACGCATCAACCAGTTGAGCAATTAGCTAACCTACGTATGACGCCAAATATGGCTGTATGGCGTCCATGTGATGCGGCAGAAACGGCAGTTTCTTGGAAAGCTGCGATTGAACGTCGCAATGCGCCAACGTCACTGATTTTCAGCCGTCAAAACCTCAAAGCCCAAGCGCGTACCGCTGAGCAATTAGCCAACGTGGCTAAAGGTGCTTATGTACTGCAAGACTGTGCGGGTACACCAGAGCTGATCCTGATCGCAACCGGTAGCGAAGTACAATTGGCAATGGATGCCGCCGCTGCACTGACTGAGCAAGGTAAACAAGTTCGCGTAGTTTCTATGCCATCGACAACTGAGTTCGATAAGCAAGATGCAGCGTATAAAGAATCGGTATTACCACGCGCAGTGACTAAACGTGTGGCTATCGAAGCGGCGCATACCGATTTCTGGTACAAGTACGTTGGTTTTGAAGGCACTGTTGTTGGCATGACCACTTTTGGTGAGTCAGCGCCGGGTAACGTGCTATTGAATCACTTCGGTTTCACCGTTGAAAATGTGCTGAATGCTGCAAAATCATTGGGCTAATCGCTCAAGGGATTAGATTCAATACAAAAGGTTAAACTTTTTAAGTGTTAATCTGTATAATGCGGCCTGCAATCTTTTGCAGGCCGTTTTTGTATTTAGAGGAAATTGAGACCTCAATGATCCGAGTCGCTATCAATGGTTATGGCCGTATCGGCCGCTCTATTCTTCGTGCTTTGTACGAGTCTGGAAAACGGCAGCAAATGCAGATTGTCGCGATTAATGAATTAGCTAAACCTGAAGCCATTATTCATCTGACCCAGTACGACACCACCCACGGTCGGTTTGCTCACAAAGTGAAACTCGTCGATGATCACATGCTGATTGGCGACGATGCGATAAAAATTCTCCACGAGCCCGATCCCACAAAACTCCCTTGGCATGAAATGGACATAGACATTGTCTATGAGGCCACAGGTGTATTACTCGATCGTCAAAGCTGCGAAGCCCATATTCATGCTGGCGCTAAGCAAGTGCTGATAAGCCATCCATCCTCAGCCGATGTCGATGGCACGATTGTCTATGGTGTGAATCACGATTTACTCCGCGCTGAACACATAGTGGTTTCCAACGCTTCTTGTACAACTAACTGTATCGTGCCTGTGATCGACGTACTCGATCGCCATTTCGGCGTTAAAAGCGGTGCCATTACCACTATCCATTCGGCGATGAACGATCAGCAAGTGATTGATGCTTATCATGATGACTTACGTCGTACCCGCGCCGCTGGCCAATCGATTATCCCTGTAGACACTAAGCTTGCACGTGGTATTGAGCGGATTTTGCCGCACATGAAAGATAAGTTTGAAGCGATTTCGGTGCGCGTGCCCACCATCAACGTGACGGCGATCGATTTGTCTGTGACGCTTGAGAAAACCGTCGATATTGCCACTGTGAACCAGGTGCTGGAATCGGCCGCCAATGGGCGATTTAACGGCATTTTGGGTTATACTGATGAGCCCTTGGTTTCATGTGATTTCAACCATGATCCGCGCTCCAGTATTGTTGACGGTACCCAGACCCGTGTCAGCGCCGGTCAGTTGGTGAAGCTGTTGTTGTGGTGCGATAACGAGTGGGGTTTTGCCAATCGTATGTTAGATACGAGTTTGGCGATGATCGCAGCCAAGCGAGGCTGATAAAAAGTAGATTATTCACCGGTGGGTCACTCAGTTATATGCCAATTCGACGGGATGTCGAGCGCCTAGCGGCAGTAAACTGATACCGGCCATGTGTGAAACCAGTTTGTTTTTTGATTATAAAAGGAAGCGTTACTATGGCAATTATCAATATGTCAGATTTGGATCTACAAGGTAAGCGCGTGCTTATTCGTGAAGATCTCAATGTGCCTGTTAGCAACGGCGTCGTCACCAGTGATGCACGTCTGCGCGCCTCTCTACCAACTATCGAGTTGGCCCTTGCTAAAGGCGCCGCTGTGATGGTGATGTCGCACTTAGGTCGCCCGACCGAAGGTGAATACAATCCCGAATATTCTATGCAACCTGTGGTCGACTACTTGGCTAAAGCCTTGTCGTGTCCTGTGCGTTTAGCGACGGATTATTTAGACGGCGTCGACGTTGCCGTCGGTGAAGTTGTGGTATTCGAAAACGTGCGTTTCAACGTAGGCGAAGGCAAGAACAACGAAGCGCTGTCGCAAAAAATGGCCGCGCTGTGTGATGTCTATGTTATGGACGCTTTTGGTACTGCACATCGCGCCCAAGCATCGACCCACGGCGTTGGCATGTTTGCCCCCATAGCCTGTGCCGGTCCATTACTGGCGCAAGAATTAGATGCCTTAGGCAAGGCATTAGATAATCCAGCGCGTCCTATGGTGGCGATTGTTGGTGGCTCTAAAGTATCAACTAAGCTGACCGTGCTAGAAAGCCTTTCAGGTATCGTTGATCAGCTAGTGGTTGGCGGCGGTATTGCCAATACTTTCATCGCGGCGGCGGGTTACAATGTCGGTAAATCACTGTATGAAGCGGATTTGATCGACGAAGCTAAACGTTTAGTGGCCAATGCTAAGAGCCGTGGCGCCGATATTCCTGTGCCGACAGATGTAGTCGTGGCAGGCGAGTTTAGCCCAACGGCTGCGGCAACCTTAAAATCAGTTAGTGAAGTCGCTGATGGCGAAATGATTTTTGATATTGGCCCAGATAGCGCTGAAGCACTGGCTAAAATCATCGAATCTGCAGGCACTATCGTGTGGAACGGCCCTGTGGGCGTGTTCGAATTCGACCAATTTGGTGAAGGTACTAAACGTATCGCCCAAGCGATTGCCGATTCAAAAGCCTTCTCTATCGCAGGCGGTGGTGACACTTTGGCTGCGGTTGATAAGTACGGTATTGCCGATAAAGTGTCTTACATTTCGACTGGCGGCGGCGCTTTCCTCGAGTTCCTCGAAGGTAAAGAATTACCGGCTGTGGCTATGTTAGAAAAGCGCGGCGCTTAATTATTAAGTTTTAAAATACGCGGCGCATAAGACGCCGCGATAAGCTCTGATATCATCAAAGCTTGATAATAAATAAAAGAATTATAAAAAAACCGCCCGTGTTTATTTTAGATATTTTTTCAGGTACTTATTTTAGGTGCTTGTTTAAGGTATCTATCTGAATTCGGGTATAAAAATCCATCCAAACGATAGTGACCTCGGTGACCAAGCGTTGCAGAATGTGACAGTCACCCTATTATTGGAGTTAAAAAATGGCGTTAATTTCCCTACGACAACTACTCGACCACGCGGCAGAACATGGATACGGTGTGCCTGCGTTCAACGTTAACAACTTAGAGCAGATGCGTGCCATCATGCAGGCCGCTGAAGCAACAGACAGCCCTGTTATTGTGCAAGCTTCTGCTGGTGCGCGTAAATATGCTCGCCCACAGTTCTTAAAATATCTGATGGCAGCGGCCCTTGAGCAGTACCCAGATATTCCTGTGTGTATTCACCAAGACCACGGTACCGATCCTGATATCTGTCAGCGTTCTATCCAATTAGGCATGTCATCAGTGATGATGGATGGCTCTTTGATGGCTGATGGCAAAACCCCTGCATCTTATGACTACAACGTCGATGTCACCCGTCGCACAGTGGCATTTGCCCATGCGTGTGGTGTGTCAGTTGAAGGCGAAATCGGCTGTTTAGGCAGTTTAGAAACTGGCCAAGCAGGCGAAGAAGACGGTATTGGTGCAGTGGGTACATTAAGCATGGATCAAATGTTGACTACTCCTGATGAAGCGGCGCGTTTCGTTGCCGATACTCATGTTGATGCATTAGCCATCGCTATCGGTACTAGCCACGGTGCTTACAAGTTCAGCCGTAAACCTACGGGCGATGTACTGCGTATCGACCGCATCAAAGAAATCCATGCGCGTATTCCTAATACTCACTTAGTGATGCACGGTTCATCTTCAGTGCCACAAGAATGGTTACAGATCATCAACCAATACGGTGGTCAGATCCCAGAAACCTACGGCGTGCCATTAGAAGAAATCGTTGAAGGTATCAAGCACGGTGTGCGTAAGGTGAATATCGATACTGACTTACGTTTAGCATCAACAGGTGCGGTACGTAAGTTCTTAGCGGAACACCCAAGTGAATTTGACCCACGTAAATTCTTGAAAGCGTCAATGGAAGCCATGGCAGACATCTGTACTGTTCGCTACGAAGCTTTCGGTTGTGCTGGTCAAGCATCTAAGATTAAACCATTGTCTTTACAAGCAATGTACAAAGCGTACCAGTCTGGTGCCTTAGATCCTAAGATCAACATGTAAGCGTTATCGTTAAGACAAAAACCCGCTGATGCGGGTTTTTTTATGGATGAAATAGCGGTCGTTTTCATTTTTTAAGCGCAAATGTTAATATTGCGCGGATTTTCAGGGGAAAAAACTAACCCATATTAATATGTGCTTATTCAGCTTCGCTTGGACGAACAGATATTTATAGGGATTGGATTTAACGGAACAGGAACGATTAAACATGAAAAAAGTACTGACCGCAGCACTATTAATGACTGCACCTTTTATGGCGACAGCAGGGGCCGATTTTGTAAAAGGCGACAAGACATTCGCTGGTGAAGCTGAGTTAGGTGCCACCTTAACCACAGGTAACACTGAAACCTCATCATTTAAGGGACGTTTAAATCTTAAGCATGAGCTTGGCGATTGGGAAAATCAGTACTTACTAGAAGGTTTATACAAAGAAGATACCGGTTCTGTCACCGCGAAACGCTATTTAGCAGGCGCACAGGGTAACTACAAGATGACAGACCGTAGCTACCTATTTGCGAATGCCAGTTATGAAGTCGACCCGTTTACCGGTTATGACTACACCCTATCTGGCGCAGCGGGTTATGGTCATAGACTGTATGACACCAGCAAGACCTTTTTAGATGTTGAAGTTGGTCCCGGTTATATCTATCAACGTCTCGATACTGAGCAAGCGCTTATCGAAGGTTATGACACCAACGACAGCGTTGTTGCCCACGGTGTGATCAACTTTGAAACTGAAATCACTGAGACCTCTAAATTCCAACAGCGTTTCGTTGCCGATTACGGTGACAAGTTAGATGCCCGTTCTGAAACCTCATTAACGGCAAATATTATCGGTGCATTGGCGATGAAGTTTGCCATTATTGTGCGTTACAACAGCGAGCCGCTTGATGATAAGAAAAGCACAGATACCGAAACCAATATGACCTTGTTATATGCTTTCTAATGCTGTGACACTGATTTAAAACAAAAAAGCACCTTCGAGGTGCTTTTTTATTGGCTGTTTTTGGACTAAGTTGAATATACATTAAGCTTTTCTTTATTAGTAACATCTGTAGTTATACAAAAATTAATGTTTTAAATGCCTTTGGTTATAGGGTAATGCATAGAAAGTTGCGTTTTATCAACATTTGCTATGCCGAAGCTATGGTAATTTTCGACTAATTTCCTACGTAGAGATGAACTTTAATGAAATTACAGCGGTTGTTTAAAGGCAGTGGAATGGCGTTGTGGAGTCTATTCTGCGTTGCAATATTGAGCGGATTCTCACCTGCAGCATGGGCTATGACAGAAGGGGCAGATCGGCTTAATTTAACCGCCGCGAGCGTGGGTTATGTCGCCGTCTGTGTGTTTGTGCTGGCTTACGTATTGGTGATGGCTGAGGAGACATTACATTTACGCAAGTCGAAACCTGTGCTCGTTGCGGCAGGGATCATCTGGGGCATGATAGGTTTTGTCTATATGCAAAACGGCATGTCCGAAGTGTCGGAAGCGGCATTCAAGCAAAACTTGCTCGAATACGCCGAGCTACTGCTCTTCTTGCTGGTGGCGATGACGTATATCAATGCCATGGAAGAACGTAATCTGTTCGATGCGATCCGCGGCTGGCTGGTGGGTCGTGGTTTTAGCCTGCGAACCGTGTTTTGGTTAACGGGCTTTATGGCGTTTTTCATCTCGCCAGTAGCCGATAACTTAACCACTGCTTTACTGATGTGCGCTGTGGTGATGAAGGTTGGGGCAGGGCAACGCAAGTTTATTACCCTTGCCTGTATCAACATTGTCGTTGCCGCCAACGCGGGTGGCGCGTTTAGCCCCTTTGGTGACATCACGACCTTAATGGTATGGCAAAAGGGCCTAGTGCACTTTGGCGATTTCTTTAATCTGTTTATTCCCGCCCTCGTTAACTTTGCCTTACCCGCCGCTATTATGAGTGTGTTCATCCCACATTTTGTGCCTGAGCCTGAAAAAGAGCATGTGTACACTAAGCCCGGAGCTAAACGCATTGTAGGGCTGTTTTTACTCACTATTGCTACGGCTGTGTGTGCCCATTCCTTCTTAGGTATGCCGCCAGTACTGGGCATGATGACGGGGTTAGGCTTCCTGCAATTCTTTGGATTTTACCTGCGTAAAACCTTCAATCGTTCCGTTGCCCGCGAACGTGAAAAGGCGGAATTAAGACAAGACAAATTACGCCTGCAGCAACTTGGTAGTGTGGTGCCATTTGATGTGTTCAGCCGCATTTCCCGTGCCGAGTGGGATACTTTGCTGTTCTTTTATGGCGTGGTGTTATGTGTCGGCGGCCTAGGTTTTATGGGATATTTGAGCTTAGTGTCTGAGGCCATGTACTCGCACTGGGATGTCACCTATGCCAACGTTGCCGTGGGTTTACTCTCGTCTGTG
Organism: Shewanella sp. 1180_01; assembly: GCF_052850535.1. Classification (NCBI taxonomy): domain Bacteria; kingdom Pseudomonadati; phylum Pseudomonadota; class Gammaproteobacteria; order Alteromonadales; family Shewanellaceae; genus Shewanella; species Shewanella sp. 1180_01. The sequence goes on along the minus strand of NZ_VXCT01000038.1, from coordinate 37,298 downwards.
ATTGATAATATTCCTGTGATGTTTGCGGTATTGACCATGAATCCCGATATGGCTTTGGGACAGTGGTTATTGGTTACCCTGACAGCGGGTGTGGGCGGCAGTTTGCTCTCGATTGGCAGTGCGGCAGGAGTTGCCCTGATGGGGCAAGCGCGCGGCATTTATACCTTTGGGGCACATCTGCGGTGGACGCCTGTGATAGCTTTAGGTTATGTGGCGAGTATTTTAGTGCACATGTGGTTAAACGCCGCAATGTTCTAACACTGCGTTAGCTTGATTGTCGTTTATCGAGACATGCCGTTTATCGAGACAGGCTTGCGGCTTGTCTCACGAAAATTAACTATTTGCTGGCTTGGGTTAGCAAGATCACATTAATCATTGGTTGGCTTGCATAGACTTAACTCCGTGTTTTTATGGAGTTGAGTTAATGTGTATGCAATTGGGAGGCTGCAGGTTTGATCGAGAACGAGGCATGCTGATTGAGTTGTCTCGCGATGAATCTTGGCATCTTTCTCGGGCCGAGTTACAAGTGCTCACGTTATTGCTTGAACACCAAGGTCAGTTAGTTTCAAAGCACATGCTAAAAACGGGGGATAGACAAGGTCCGCCATTAACCGATGCCTCTGTGTCCCGCGCCATATCCACGCTCCGCTCCTTTCTTGGCCCTCAGCACGAGGGCTTGATCGAAACCGTTAAAGGCCAAGGTTATTTGTTGCGGCCATCAAACGGCAGCGAATATCGAGGCGTCAATTACCTCAGACTACACACTGTGCCTTTGTGGAGTGCCTTAGTGTTATTCGGGGTGATGTTGGCGTTTTCGGTGTTTTATCTGAAACATACAGATCACAGCAAGCCGACCCAAGCCTTGATGACGTCGATACTGTCGTTAGCCTCTGGTCAGCAAGTGCGCTTGAACTTATATGCCGACTCCAGTGCGAGTAACACCTTACTGTTCGAAATGGGCGAGCGCTTAAGCGCGGGCCTCATTGCCTGTGGCAAGAGCGATTGGGCGGATGTTTATGCGTCTTTATCCCATGACAAACAGGTGCTTAATATGACGTTTCGCGGTGAAAAATTCGACCAGTCAGTGCTCCGCAATATTAGCATCAGCGATTTTTCTCGCCCCAAAGCATTCATCGACTCTGCCTGGCTGCGCGAGGTGGATATCTGTGGCTAAATGGCTCAAGTGGACCATTAACATTGTTATTTTGTCGGCCTTGATTGCGGCTTGCGGGGTGGTTTATAAACAGTCGGCAACGAGCCGGACCATGATGTTGAGTTGCAGTTCAGAACTGTTTGATCGCCACTCGAGTGCGAATCCCAGTATCAGTGCCAGTGCTGGCAGTGACAATAAATTTTACCTGCTTGTGGACGTATTGATTGCCGCCGATAAAGTGCAAATCAACTACCGTTACTTTAATTTTGATGGCACCAGTGCGGGCCATATTTCGATGCGTGGCAAGGTCGACAGCATTGAGGCCAATAGCATGACCTATAGGGTGGCGGTGGAGACGAAAACTGAATCGGAAATGGAAAAGCAAAAAAATTGGCCAGAACATATGAAATATCTATCTAACATCAGCAGTTTACCGTTTCGCGATTCTGGGGTGAATAATTTCAGTATTGAAGTGTTAGATATGGATGACACTAAGGATTATGCCGTGGTGTTATTCCAACCCAGCAATACGATTTGTGGATGCCGAATCGTAAATAGTCGAATTTAATCAGTGAATTTGAGTTTATTTCAGTTAAGATTAGTGCTCATTGATTTATGTCTACTGCGATGAGTCTCTGTGAGGGCTCATGAAAAGGGTGTTGTGTCTAAGATACGTGTAAAGCAAGAAGAATCCCTGTCGATTAAGTTCAGCCACCAGATGGAAAAGGGCGATAATCGTCAGCTCGATCTCTATTTCTTTTTACCAAAGGAAATGGGCATAGGCTCGCACACGCTCAATGAAGAAGAGTACTACTACAGCGCGATTGTCGGTCGTCGTTCTTACTATTCAGAAGGCTTGCACTTACCTTTGGTACAGGGTCGCTTTGCTAGTTTAAATCGCCGCACCGTTGAAGAATTCAGATTGTACTTGAATCTGTTCGCCTATCAGTTTGCCGTTGCAGTCGAAAACGACGTTAAAGAACTCAATCAAATCACAGATGTAACCCATTTCTATTTTGCCCTCGACGAATTACGCGAACAAGTTGGCCAGTTGCTGAAAAAGTTTCGCCGTAACGAACCGGGCGATCCTAAATGGAAATCCTACTTCGAAAATGCCGACAACTACCTGTCTTGGTTCTGCGAGCAGCAGTTACTAAAAGTGCTCGCCCATGCTACAAGAACCAGTGATTTCAACGATATCCAAGAACGGGTGCTAACACTGTGTCGCAATGAGTGCGCCTATCGGGATGAGCATAACTACAACTCGGCGCAAACTAAGCAAGATCCTAACCGCATCTCAAACAAGATGTTGTTGTTACGACGTTTAATCCAACAAGGTGTGGTACTCAAAGAAGAGTTAAAGCCCTTAGGGATTGGCCTTAAAAAGTTCACGACGGGACTGGCGACGGCGTTAGTGATGTTGGTGGTGTCGGCGTTGATTATTCAAGCGCAGGGCGCCTTCAGCGGCTTTACCATTGCCTTAGTGCTGACCTTGGCGGTGATTTACGGCTTCAGGGAAATCTTTAAGGATGACGTGCGTAATGCCATGTGGCGTTTTATTCAGCGGGGCAGGCCACGCTGGAGCCGGATTTTGCGCGATACCACCAGTCAGGCAGTGATTGCTAAGCAGTTAGTATGGCTTGAGTTTATGCGCCAGCAAGATCTGCCCGATAAAGTCAGCGAAATTTTAAAGCACAGGCATAGCCAAAATAAGGTCGATGCGGAAATCCTGCACTATAAAATTGCCACTAAGGTGAATCAGAGTGAGTTCCAAGCGGGATACTCCACCATTCAAGAGCAAGTGAACTTTAGCTTAGTGCCCTTTGCCCGCTACTTAGAGCGGGGTAAGGCGAAGATTTATAAGGAAGTTGAAGGTAAAATCAGCCACGAATCGGTTGAGCGACGCTATCAAGTTAACTTGATTTTAGTGTTGCGCGATGGCCGCGAAGCCCCGCAGTATATTCGCTACAAAATCACCATGAACCGCTCGACGATTATTGAAATTACCCAGAGCCAATTGCCCGATTCGGTCAACATGCCCGAATCTACGATTGATGACGAGTAAAGGCCTGACCGATATTTTGATCGTTATTCTGTTTCGCCCGTTTTAGGGCGACTTCGGCCTTATTCAGATACTGCTCAAGTGTCTGGCCTTCTTGATAACCCGCAATCCCGATACTGATCCCTTCACCTAAGCCATTGCCATTGAGCTTTTCCATCATATTGAGGGCAAAGTTGTGCGCATGGGTCGCATCTGTGTCAGGTAACATCACAATCAGTTTCCCGAGTTGCCAATGCAAAATCTGATAATTGGCAGGAATTTCAAGCAGTAATTGAACTTCGACTTCCTGCTGGCGGTTTGCCAGCTGGTCGATGTCACTCATGTGGCTCAGCAAACCTTCAGGGTTGATATCCATTAGCAGTAAGCTTGAACTCAGGCGGCTTGGCGGTGGTAGCGAGTTAAAGTAACGCTCTAAATCAACTAAGCTCAGCAGAATAGTGCTGCGATGAGGCACAAGGCTGCGTTTCTCTGTGCCTCGGCCGCGTTCGGCGGCTTGCTCTAAGGTACAGACGATATAATCAATCTCACCATCGGCGGCCACATGGCCCTTTAAGGTGGCTTGTAAACAATTGGAGTGCGCCTGTTTAGGTGAGCACAGAATTTGCCCCTGCCACTGACCTTGCATGGCGATTTGAGCACTAATTCTTTGCCATTGATTACCTAAATCGTTGGCGAGCAGCGAGGCTAAATCTTGATTTAAATCGCCATTGAGTTGCATTAGCGCATCAAATACGGGGTTGATTTTAATCAATTTACCATTGGCATCTGTCAGCGCTGTTGCGACTGTGCTATCGCATAAAAGCTCACTGAGAAATGCTTGTTCTTTACTGCTGACTAATTCACTGATGTCTTCAAGGGTGATCAATAGATGCGGTGACCCTCGGCTCGCCCTTGGCGCTTGGCGGATATGCACCCGCAGCGTTGGGCCATTGATACTTTCTAGGCTGATTTCACCAGACCATTGACCCGTTTTATGCACTTGCTCCATCAGCTCGGCATAGGTTCTGTCATCGAGGCATAAGGTGCGTTGTAGGCTGCGGTCTGTGAGTTCATCGAGTGGCACTAAGGTCGCTTCTGCCGCCTTGGTGTTGGCGCTGATCACTCTGGCGTTTTCGTTGACCATCATAAAGCCGATATCACTGTTAAATAAGCCATTGGCGACATCGATACTGTATTGGCGTGAACGCTGTTGTAAGCGATACATGTGGCTGAGCAGCACAACCCAAGCGGCGAGTACGGTTAAGATCAGCGATGCCACTATGACAATGTTTTGCCACTGGGAAAAACGTGCGGCTATGTCGGAGTTACGCACATAGGAGAGTAAAAAGTATTCTCTGCGGGTTTCTGGCTGGGCGGTAAGCTCGATCTTAAGGTAAACAAAGGTGGCTTCTTCACCGTGGAATTGACCAAAATTACTCATGGACATATCACGCCACAGAGCGGGGTAACTTTGTCTTAAACTTGCCCCTAAGGTTTCCGGCATATTGCTTAACGGGGCGAGATCGCTCGCGCCAGCATAGAGTAATCCCTGCGTGTCGAGCACTAACATAGGCGACTTATTGCTCGAAAAAGCCGGCTTTATGGCTTCGAGCATTTGCACCATAGAGTTGTATGTCACTAGATAACCCATAGAACTTTGATCGGGCTTTTCGAGCCAAGCCATTTGATACATATAGGGTTCTAGCATGCCTTCAATCGGAACAAACTCCAGTGGTGAGGTGTAAACCTCTTTACCGCCCATATTACGACTCGCGCCAAGCAAGGTCGGCGGTAAGGCATCTTTACTGAAATTAGAAGGGGTAGAGAACTTATAATTGCCTTGGGGATCGTACAGCGCAATGCCGAGCAGTTCAGGAATATGCTTCACCAGATCTAGCCAGGCTTCCTGTAATTTGAGTTGCTGCTTGGCGGTAGGATTGCTCAAGTACTGCTTTAGCAGCTCACCATTGGCAAAAATTTGGGTGCGAAATTGCTGGAAAGACACTTTATCTGTGATCAGTGTGCCTATGGTCTGCAGTTCACTGTATCTCTGCGTCGCCCATTCTTCCTGTAGACGTCGCTCACCCAAGGTAATGATTAAATTGGTTAAAATGATCATGCCAATCACCAGCATAGAGAGCTGGCTTGCAACGGCTAATAAGCGTTGATGCGACCAATGGATCCCTTGAGTTAAAGAGAGCAGCGGCGCTAGGGGATACGTGCTTGGGTTATTCTTCAGCATGAACCGATTATGAGTGGGTGATCTGTTAATTTCGCTATGTTAACACGAAAGAATTGTTACGACAGTGCCAAGTTACTAAGCAAGATTTCCTTAGTAAAAGTTAAGACAGATTTACATCTCTACTCATTCGCTCAATGGCGAGTTATTGCGGCTCAGTGCTTCAGTCGATTTTGGCCGTATTGGAATGGCGTTTAGCCTAAAGCGCCTAATACACGATGCTTAAATTCACAGCCGTAGGACTCCACTTGTTCACGGCAAATATCAATATCGACGCCCGCTAATCCTTCGATGGCAGAGACTTGTACCGTTTCAATATAGTGTGGTGCCAAGGCGATAAAGGCATGCACGGCGGCGTAGGAACCGGCGAGTTTTGGGCGGCAGTGTTCAATATAGGCGGCTTCATTATCCGCATTGAGTGAAATCGATAAGCTATCAATGCAGTCAGCAAGTTCAGGCAGAATATTGCGCCTATGGACCAGATTGCCTAAACCATCGGTATTAATCCGTACTCGTCCGCCCCTGCGTTTGATCTCTTTTGCCACAGTGAGTAGCGTTGGAAGATTTAAAGTTGGCTCGCCATAACCGCAAAACACGTATTCTTCAAAGTCTTTAACATCGCCAAGCAGGGGGATAATTTCATCGGGCTTAGGTTGGTGGCACAGGGCAAGTTGGTATTCGTGGATTTGTTTACTGCCATTATGTTTCGGGCAGAAAGCGCAGCGCAGAGTGCAGCGACCAGTGATATTGAGGTAACGACTGCGGCGAATATCATAGACTAGCGTTTCGGTCGCACAGGTTTCATTTGTGCAAACTTCATCTGTAATGTGACCGTTCGCTAGGGTTTCAGTGGTGACAACGTGCGGGTTATCAAGGTGTTGCTTATGCAGATGCTCAGACATAATGATGGCTTCATTCTAACGATAACTGACGACTTGAGCACAGTGTAGCGAAAGCCCGATGGCATAACTGTCAGCTAGATCGCAACTTGAAAGCTCAAACTCACTCGCACCTTAGTGAACATGACTACGGTGCTGGGGTGGAATTGAATGAACACAGGCAATAAAAAAGAGAGCCTAAGCTCTCTTTTTAAGGATAAGACATTGATTAACTGTCTGTCGCTAACTGTCTGTTGTTAACAGCCTATAGATAGTCTTTCTTATAGTCAGTCGTGACAGCTTGCTCAAAATCCGGATGCTTAACGTCCTCATCATTGGTTTTTTTAGGCTGCCACCACCAGTTGAAGAAGCGGCTGCTAGAGCGGCTAACATCGTCGAGTATGATGTACAGCAGCGGCACTAAGATCAGCGTTACTACGGTCGAGAACAGGATACCGAAGGCGAGGGACGTCGCCATAGGGATCACAATTTGCGCCTGCAAACTGCGCTCGAGAATAATAGGCACTAAGCCGACAAAGGTAGTGAGTGACGTTAAGATGATCGCCCTAAAGCGATAACAGCCCGAATCCACTGCCGCCTGTCTAACCGATTGGCCTTGTTCCCGCGCACGGTTAACAAAGTCGACCAAAATCAAAGAGTCGTTTACCACCACACCCGCGAGTGCCACTATGCCGCAGAGACTTAATACGCTCATCGCGAGTCCCTGAATCAAGTGGCCGAACAGGGCGCCGATAATCCCGAAGGGGATCACCGACATGATGATCAACGGCTGGCTGTAGGATTTTAGTGGGATTGCCATCAGGGCATAAATGGTAAACAGCGCAAAGAAGAAGCCTTGCATCAAACCGACCATAGCATTCTGTTCATCTAAACTGCCGCCATCCAGCGCGGTTTGGATTTTAGGATACTTGGCCTGTAATTGTGGCAGGTAATCTTTTTGGATTTCCTGTACCACTTTTGAAGGTTCAACTATGTTTTTGTTGGCATTCGCCGTGATGGTGATCGCCCGCTTACCGTCAACACGGGTAATTGAGGCGTAGGATTCGCCTTTCTCAATTTGTGCCACGGTCGAGAAAGGAACCGAGGTGCCCGTTGGCGTGCGGATCAGCATGTTTTCCAGATAACCCACAGTGCGGCGCTGCTCTAATGGATAGCGCACCATTACCTTGATCTCTTCTTTATTACGCAAAATACGTTGGGCTTCATAACCATAGAAACCGTAACGCACTTGGCGGGCTAAATCGGAAAGGGTCAGGCCAAGGGCTTCAGCCTCTGGACGTATCTTCAGGCGAATTTCATGGCTACCCGAGGAGAAGTTGTCGGCAATATCGTACACGCCTTCGTAGCTGGCGAGTTTTTGCTTCAACTCTTTAGAGGCTGCGGATAGTTCATCGAGATCGCTTGAGGTCAACCTGAAGGAAATATCGCCACCGGCATCATTGGTGCTCGCGTTAAAGCTGAGTTTTTTGACCGATAAAAGCTCGGGCAATTGTTCACGCCACGCGGCAGCAATCGTCACACCGTCGACTTCGCGGTCTTCGCCTTTCGTCAGTTCGGCAAAAATAAAGGCAGAGGTGCGGGAGCTCATATTGACAAAGCTGTGCTTCACCACTTGATAGCCGTTATCTTTCTCCATTTTGTCGTTCATCTTGTACAGGGCTTCTTCTATGCTCTGCACCACTTTCAAAGTGTTCTCTTCCGAGCTACCTTCGTCCATCTCAAGCTGAACTTGAATGAAGTCCGAGGGAATATCAGGGAAGAATACCCAACGCACTTTGCCACTGGCGACTAAGGCAATGGAGAGGATCAACACACCGATAAAGGCCGCGACCACGTTGTATCTTTGCTTGATACAGCGCTCGAGGAAGTTGCGATAACTGTGGTGAATAAAGTGCTGCACTCTGTCGTTAAAGTTGGCTTTGAGGCGACCAAAGAATCCCCTTGGCGCACCGGGCTTTTTAAACTTCATGTGCGCTAAATGCGCTGGCAGGATGAACTTAGATTCGACCAGCGAGAAGGCCAAACAGAGGATGACCACCATACCGATGGATTTCCAGATAATCCCCATAGGGCCAGAAACCATTAACATGGGAATAAAGGCCGCAATCGTGGTTAATACCCCGAATGTCGCGGGCATCGCCACCTTTTGTGCGCCGCGGATCACGTTTTCAACCGAATGACCGTGGCGTTCGACTTCTGTGTAGGCGCTTTCGCCGATGACAATCGCATCGTCCACCACTATCCCGAGCACTAAGATAAAGGCGAACAGGGTCAACATGTTGATCGTCATCGAGAAAGGTTCGAGCGGCATGATCAGCATAGTGCCGAGGAAACACACCGGCAGACCCATCATGACCCAAAACGCCAACTTAAGATCGAGGAACATAGCTAGGATGATAAACACCAACAAGGCACCGTAAAACATGTTCGACATCATCATGTTTAAGCGGCCCTTGAGGTAGTGAGTCATATCACCCCAAGTATCGAGTTGCGCGTTGGCAGGAAGTGTCGCGCGGCGATCCTCGACGTATTGTTTCACTTGAGCGGCAATGTCTAAGGCATTTTGATCATCAACACTGGTGACTTCGATAATCGCGGCCGGTTTACCGTTAAAGCGGGTGTATTCCAACCGTTCTTCAAAGTCATCTTTGATAGTCGCCACTTGCGGCAACATCACGCGGCTACCGTCGGGGCGAGTGGTGACGACGATATTCGCAAAGTCATCACCCGTGTAGGCTTGGCCTTTGGTGCGCAGCAGGATGTCGCCATCTTGGGCGCGAATCGAACCGCCGGGTAAGTCAAAAGAAGAGTTTTGTACCGCTAACGCGACCTGTGTAAATGTTAGGCCGTATTCGCGTAGCTTATCTTCTGATACTTCGATGGCGATTTCATAATCGCGCACCCCAGTCACCTTGGCACGGGTCACGGCTGGCAGTTGGGTTAAATCGTCACGCACCGACTTAGCCAACTCCTTCATATCGTGCAGTGTCATATCGCCATAGACAGACACCCAAATGACGTTATTTTCAGGTTTAATCTGATAGATATTGGGTTTTTCGATGTTCACTGGGAAGGTCGAAATCGCATCCAATCGCAGTTTGGCTTCATCGAGCACGGTTTGCACTTCGTAACCGTCTTCGACTTCAACCGTAATCGAGCCTACCCCTTCGCTAGCCACTGACGTGACCTTCTTGATACCGTTGATATCTTGGATGGCTTCTTCAATCTTGATGTTGATGCCTTCTTCGATTTCCTGTGGCGCCGCGCCTGGATAGGCGACGGAAATATTCAGTAAATTGAGTTCAAAAGAAGGAAAAACCTCTTTATTGATCAAGACAGTGCTAAACAAGCCGCCGACGAGTAATGCCCACATTAACAGGTTCGCGGCCACACTGTTGCGGGCGAACCAGGCTAAGATCCCTTTTTGAGTGTCCATTATTTCACTCCAGTGGCCGCAAGACTCGACTCAGGCGAGTCTTCTTTTGGCGTCTCAGTCGGCAATGCAGCTTCACCTAAGACCTTGACCAGTTGACCGTTTGCCATGCTGTTGAAGTGAGTGGTGGCGACGCGCTCGCCCGTTTTTAGACTGTCCTTGATATACACATTGTCGAGATCGCTACGAACGATATTCACATGGCGCATTTCAACAATATTTTTGTCGTTAACTAAGGCGACGTGATCGTTACGAACCACATGGCGGGGCAGTTTAACTATGCCATCGACGGTGCGACCTTTGATGACCGCATTGACGAAGCTGCCATATTTAAGCGGTAAGCTGCCAGCAACTTTATTGGCGCGCAGGTAAGGGTCTTTGATTTCAGCGACTAAATACACCATGCGATTTTCAGCATCGATCACGCCTTCGCTGCGGATAATATTGCCATCCCAAGTATTTTCTTTACCCGCCAAAGAGGCGCTCAGCGTCACTTGAGTATCGGGATTATCAACCGATTCTAAATAGGCTAGATCGTCATTGGAAATCGGTAAGCGGATTTCAGCAACACTAGTGTCGTAGAGTTCTCCTAGATTTGTACCTAAGCTAACATACTGACCTAAATCGACATTGCGCGCTTTGATTATGCCATCGAACGGCGCGCGGATAACCGTGCGCTCAAGGTTACGTTGGGCACGCGCCAGTGCTGCTTGCGCATATTTAACGTTGGCTTGCTCTTTTTTAAGCTGTGGAATACGCAGACCTAACTCTGGGGGTAAGCCCTTGTCGTAGCCTTTGAATTCGATTTTAGCGACTTCACCGCGGGCAATTTCTTCGTTCAGTGCAGCGGTGGCTTGGGCCAGTGTCGCTTCGGCTTGCATTAAATCAGCCTCGTAATCTGAGGGCTCTATTTGCGCGAGTTGTTCGCCTTTCTTGACTATGCCGCCCGCCACAAAATTAGGGGAAATGGTCAGCATTCTGCCCTGAACTTCGGTTACCAGTTGGGTTTTATATTTTGGATTAACCACTCCGTAGGAAGGTAAGTTTAGCGATACCGTTTGCTGAGTCACTTGCGTCACATCAACGATAGGAATGGGCATCTCTTCAGGTTTTTGTTCTGGCGCTTCCTTGGTTTGCATTAATATTTTTGCGCCTAAACCAAATAGCAGCAAAATTAATAAAGGAGATGTTCTCCTCAGTAGGGTCTTCATCATATTATTGTTACATCCATGCTAATCGCGTAATGGGGTTAAAGTAGCAGAGTCGGCCGCGCCAATAAATTTATTTTTGTAAATTAAATGTGTCTAAAAGTGATGGTTTGACACATGTGCTCACTAGGTACCGATTTTTTGGCGAAAATTAGAGCAGGTAAATGATGAAAGGTTCACTTAGGTGATTGGAATATATTGAAATAAGAATGAATACGTTTGTGAGCTTGTAGATCTAAATGGGCCGTATTTCATGCTCTATATTTTGTGATTAGCTTTTACTCGCCAGTTGATTTATTGCATTGAGTTAAATTTAGGTAATAAAAAAGCCGCATATAGCGGCTTTAGTTAGATTATTTTAAGCAGAGGTTACTTCTTCTTGCGGGCGATTTTACTCGCTTTCTTTGCCGCTTCTTTCTTGCTGGTTTTCTTCGCTGCTTCTTTCGCTTTCACTTTGGCTTTTTTCTTACCCGGTGTCCGCGCTTCTTTGTTCTTTGGACGCAGCTCTTCGATCACGCGACGTTTCAACGGTTGCTCGATATAACGCTCGATTTTACCGACGATACGCATGTCGTGGGCTTCGGCCAACGAAATCGCAGTGCCTTTGGCGCCAGCGCGGCCAGTACGACCGATACGGTGAATATAGGTATCGGCAGAGCGTGGCATGTCGAAGTTGATCACATGGGTGATATCGTCGATATCGATACCGCGTGCAGCCACATCGGTTGCCAGCAAGACGTTCACTTCACCTTTGGTAAAACGGCTCAAGGCTTGGAAACGTTTTTTCTGTTCCATATCGCCACGCATGAAAGCGCAGGCAATACCGACTTTAAGTAACTGGCCTTCTAAGCTAGAAACGATGTCGCGGGTTTTTACGAACACGATAGTTCGTTTAACATCTTCTTGGCGCAGCAGATGACATAGCAGGGCAAATTTATGCTCTTTATCATCGGCTAAGTGGATCCATTGGTGGATCTTGGCTTTTTCGCTGCGAGGTGCTTCAACATCGATTTCAATCGGGTCGTTTAACACTTCACGGGCAAAACGTTGTACACCGCCGCCTTCTAAGGTGGCAGAGAACAGCATGTTCTGTTTGCGGCCTTGGGCTTCGATAGCAATCGCTTGCACTACAGAAGAGAAGCCCATGTCTAGCATGCGGTCGGCTTCGTCGATAATTAAGATATCGACTTCTTGGGCGTTGAAATTGCCTTTGTCTAAATATTCCATCAGGCGGCCAGGGGTCGCGACCAGAATATCGACGTTGCCTGCTAAGGCTTCTTCTTGTGGTCCGTAAGGCACACCACCAGTCACGATCGCTATGTCTAAACCTTGGCCTGTGGCTAAGTGACACGCATAACGGTGGATTTGGCTGGCTAACTCACGGGTTGGTGTGAGGATCAGGATACGTGCTTGCCCTGCGAAACGGCGGGGGAAGTCGATTAAATGTTGCAGCGATGGCAGTAAAAAGCTCGCTGTTTTACCTGTTCCTGTCGGGGCGCGCGCGAGAATATCTCTTTGCTCTAGGGCATAAGGGATAGTTTCTTGCTGAATAGTGGTGGGTGAATGATGCCCCATGGCATTAAGCGACTCTAATAAGCTAGGGTCAAGCTGGAAATCTTCAAATTGCATGCGCAGCGTCTCGACGGATAATAGCGAAGCATTATAAAGGTTATGGCGGTTAACTTAAATAACTTATCTAGATCTCCGGTGTTTATCTTCTTAGTCGGTAAAGTTTTATGGTAATAGGCATAAGTTAATTACTTTAAGCTCAATGTATTAGCATTTAATTTTGGGGGAATTGGCCCCTTCGTTACCTTTGCCAAACTTAGCGGCCTTTACTTAACGTGTCAGGGCTGGACTCGATATCAGTATTTAAGGTAAAAATCTCGGATCAATTGCACCATGGTTTGGGTGTATTGGCCTGAAAGTTCTCGAATAGTGATATCACTGATCTTAGGGGCAATTTGAGGGTGAGTCTTGTGTGCGAGTACGCAGAGTACTCTATTAGCGCTTTTCCCTACGATGCTAATAAGGTTAGTTATTTCAATCAGACTGAGCGGTGAGTGCGCTAAAATCTCATTGAAACGCTCCATGCTCTGCATGGGTAATATGAGGCTTGCGTTTCCTTGCGGTGCTAGGCAGACATGAATGGCATCGAGTAGCGCGGTAAAACTTAAGCTATCTGTGTGACGGGCCATAGCGCGCTGGGATTGTATCGCTTGTGTGCCTTGCTCAAAATAAGGCGGATTACAAATGATGTGATCAAAATACTCTTGATACTCAATATGTTGACAAAAGTCTTGGATGCTGCTGTTGACTAAGGTGAGTCGATTCGCCCACGGACTATTGTGGAAGTTATGCTGGCAAGCCTCGGCTGCACTTGTGTCTAACTCGACACTGGTAATGTGTGCTTGGCTGCGCTGCGCTGCCATTAAACTGAGTAAGCCGCTGCCAGCACCAATATCTAAAACGGTTTTCGCTGCGGTCAGTTGAGCCCACGCGCCTAGGACGACACTGTCTGTGCCTACGGCCATGCCGCAATTCATATCATCGATATGAAATTGTTTAAAAGTGAATGCCATGGAGAGTTAATTTTTGCCGTTCTAAGGTGGTTAGGCCCAATATTGGGCGGGCAGTATTCTAATTCTAGCCCTCGTTTTTAGCCAATGCTTTTAAACAGAAGATGTTGCGCTAGATGTATGAATTTGTGTCGGCATAAGATTTTATTTTTTAAGGCGCAATACAGATTTTACTTAATTAACGCTTTATTTTATTGCCTTAGAAACCTTTTCTTAGCAGTTAATTAGCATTATTTCTCTTTTTTTATCCTAACGGTCTTGTTGTCTTGTATTGGTGCTTTAAGTCTGGTATTAGTTTCGCCCCCATTTTTAATCACTTTTATGATTAACGGATAGGTAAACGAGTTTAGTGGTGAATTAGTAGTCAGTGCGGCTGCACAAAAGTTTGTCATAGATTATAAACTCGACAGATATCGAACATATTTACCACGGAATTGTGTAAACAAAGATTTGCACTCCGGATGGGCTTTGTTTTAGCTATGGCTAATCGACACATAATCACTTAAGTTTGTAAAAAAACAATAAGACAAGATGGGGCTTCCAGTGCAAGACAATCAGATGAGTATCGCAGATACATTGGGCTTAGGTTTTATGACCTTCGCATTCTTTTTAGGGGCAGGTAACCTAATTTTTCCACCGTTCGCGGGAATGTTAGCGGGCGGTAATATGCCCCTCGCCATGTTGGGTTTTTTGATTACCGCCGTAGGTTTACCTTTAGTTGGACTGATTGCTGTCGCTAAGGCTCAAGGTAAGGTTATGGCTATGCTGCCAGTATTTGCAGCAACGACATTGGCTATCGCGATTTATATCATTATCGGCCCTGCGTTTGCTGCGCCGCGTACCGGTTTAGTGGCTTACGAGATTGGCGCTAAGCCCTTTATCGATGACACCACGGCCACATTTTTACTGGGCAGTTTAGAACTGAATCTGTCGCAACTGCTATACACCATGTGTTTCTTCACTGTCACTATGTTATTAGCGCTTTTCCCTGGCAAGCTGCTCGATAGCGTAGGTAAAGTATTAACGCCTATTTTATTGATCTTGTTAGTTGGATTGGCTGCATCTGTGATGTTTTTACCCGCATCCGAAGTGGGCCAAGCCGTAGGCGATTATCAAAACCATCCGCTGACCAAAGGTATTTTGGAAGGCTACAACACTATGGATACGTTAGCGTCCTTGATGTTTGGTATGCTGATTATCGATATCCTGCGCAAAAAGGGGATTGATCAACCAAGTGCTCAAACTAAATATCTGATCCGCGCCGCCTTTATTGCTGCCGCTGGTTTAGCCTTTGTGTATGTGTCGCTGTTCTTTTTAGGTGCGACCGCAGGCGATATCGCCATCGGTGCTAAAAATGGCGGCGAGATCTTAACAAACTATGTGACCCGTGAATTTGGTGATTTAGGCTCAGTCTTACTGTCATCGGTCGTGACCTTAGCTTGTTTAACCACAGCGGTCGGTCTTGTAAGTGCATGTTCAGAGTTCTTCAATGAGCTGATGCCTAAACTGTCTTACCGTTTCCTAGTGATCTTCTTAAGCGTGATTTGTGCTGTGATTGCTAACGTGGGTCTTACGCAGCTTATCGCCATCAGTATTCCTGTGTTAATGACGATTTATCCTGTGGCAATCGCCTTAGTGGTCATCACTTTCTTGACCGCTTACTTTGCGAATCCGCAGTTTGCACACCGTGCAGTACTGAGCGTGGCACTGTTTTTCGGCATCTTCGATGGCCTTAAAGTGGCGGCAAGCAGCCTGACTGGCGCTGATGGTCAAGCGGTGAATGGCTTAGCACAGGGCTTTATCCATGTCGTGGATGTGATGTCTCCCGTGTTATCTAAGCTGCCACTCTATGAAGAAGGCATGGCTTGGTTACTGCCAACGATTGCAACCATAGTACTGTGTTTAGTGTTCGGTCGTGGTCGTGATCAAACGGCTGCTGCTTAAGCCTTGTACTCGCGTTTTTACGCGGGACTCAGTTAAGCTGATGTAGGCTTAAATGTAGTTAAGTTAATATCAACGGCGTATCATTTGATGACGCCGTTTTTTTATGGAGTTTTTGTGCCTAAGACATATCAGCCCGATCCGCTCATTGATGTTTTTCTTGATGATCTCTGGTCGAGCAAGGGACTGAGTGACAACACCTTATCGGCCTATCGCACCGATTTGCGCCATTTTGATCGTTATCAAGCTCAGCAAGGGGTAACGCTGCTTGCGGTTTCTCAGGCCGATGTCAGGGCGTATTTAGCCTTTAGAGTTGAGCAGGATTTTGCGCGCACCAGTAGCGCTCGGCTGCTCAGCAGTTTACGGCGTTTCTATACCTATTTAGTGCAGACCAAGCAGATTTCAGCCGATCCTATGGCCTTAGTTGAGTCGCCTAAATTAACCCGCCATTTACCCGATTCATTGAGTGAATCGCAGGTCGATCGCTTGTTGTCTGAGCCCAATGTGGAAGATGCCGTCGAATGTCGCGACAAAGCCATGCTAGAGCTGTTGTATGCGACAGGCTTGAGGGTGAGCGAGCTCGTTGGCTTGACGATGGAGCAGATGAGCCTGCGCCAAGGCTTAGTGCGCATTGTGGGTAAGGGCGGCAAAGAGCGTCTTGTGCCGCTGGGTGAATTAGCGATTACCGAGGTCGAGAGCTACATGAAGTTTGCGCGCCAAGAGTTGCTCGGCAATAAACAGTCCGATGTGGTGTTTCCGTCAAAACGCGGGCAGATGATGACGCGGCAAACCTTTTGGCATCGAATTAAGTTGTATGCCCTTCGTGCGGGGATTGAAACCGCATTATCACCGCACACATTACGCCATGCTTTTGCTACCCATTTGCTCAATCACGGTGCCGATCTGCGGGTGGTGCAATTGCTGTTAGGCCATAGCGACCTGTCGACCACGCAGATTTATACCCATGTGGCGCGGGCAAGGTTGCAGGAATTGCATCAACAGCATCATCCAAGAGGCTGAAAAAGGATTTAGTTACAGCATAAATTTGCTTTCCGCGCGGCTTGTCTGTAACTTTTTGCCACCATACGGGGTCTATTAAGTATATCGCGTTTGAACGACCTCAAAATCTCCTCGTCGAGACCCAATTTATAGGATGTCCCATGAAGTTAACCCGAGCATTATCTTTAATTTTTGCCCTTGTTGTAGCTCCTCTTGCTCACGCCGCAACAGCGACCTCGCCAGATACAGCTGCTATTAAGCAAAAACTGACTGAGATGTTGGATGTTGAAGTCATTTCTATGCAGGATTCGCCGATTGAGGGGTTGTATCAAGCCATGACCAACCGCGGCGTGCTCTATATTAGTCGTGATGGTTCAAAACTGTTCCACGGCAGTTTGTATGACCTAGATAAAGGCATGAAAAACTTAACGGAAGCGGCATTAGCTGGCCCACGTTTAGAAATGATGAAGCCGCTTGAAGACCATATGTTGGTTTACAAAGCTAAAAATGAAAAACACGTGGTCACTGTATTTACCGACGTCAGTTGTGGTTATTGCCGTAAATTGCATAGCCAAATGGCCGATTACAACAAGCTTGGCATTACCGTGCGTTACTTAGCCTTTCCGCGTGCGGGCGTGCCGTCAGCCAACGCCGACGAAATGCAAGCCATCTGGTGTGCTAAAGATCCATTAAAAGCCATGACAGACGCTAAAGCGGGCAGCAAAGTTGCCGCAGCAACATGCGATGCTAAAATTGCCGAGCAATATGCTTTAGGCACCACCTTTGGTGTGAATGGTACGCCGGCAATCGTGTTAGAAGATGGCAATATGATCCCAGGTTATCAACCCCCTGCGGACTTATTACGCACCTTAGAAGCGCGTCAGTAACAGTCAAAATAGTAAAATTTATCCCACTAAAGGTGAGCTTAAGGCTCACCTTTTTGTTATCTTATCGCCACGATTTCATGAGAGTTTGAGTCCCTTGATCCATAAGATAGTCCGTCGCCCAACCGTTGATGATAGCCATTTACCTGCTCATCTTTCGCCGCTATTGAAGCAGCTTTACGCTCGCCGCGGTGCGCTCAGCCACGAATGCGAACTTGTCCTTAAGGGTCTATTAAGACCTGAAACCATGAAAGGCTTACCCGAAGCTGCGGCGCTTATTGCCGATGCCATGCAGGCGAATAAGTCGATTTTGATCGTCGGTGATTTTGATGCCGATGGCGCGACCTCAACCAGCGTATGTATGCTGGCGCTACGGATGATGGGCGCGGTGAAAGTGGATTATTTGATCCCCAATCGCTTCGATTACGGCTACGGCTTAAGCCCTGAAATTGTTGCGGTTGCGGCCTCTAAACAGGCTGAAATGCTGATCACTGTCGATAACGGTATTTCATCGATTGATGGCGTTGCTGCGGCCAAAGCCTTTGGTATGCAAGTGGTAATTACTGACCATCATTTACCCGGACACGAGTTGCCTGCTGCCGATGCGATAGTGAATCCGAATCAACCCGATTGCCCATTCGCGAGTAAATCGATTGCCGGTGTCGGTGTCGCCTTTTATTTGATGACAGCATTAAGGGCTGAACTGCGAACGCGAAACTGGTATCAAACGCGCGGTATTGCTGAGCCCAATCTCGGGACGCTGCTCGACATTGTTGCCCTCGGTACCGTTGCCGATGTGGTATCGCTGGATGCCAATAACCGCATTTTAGTCGAAGCGGGTTTGCAGCGCGTGCGAGCGGGCCGCTGCCGTGTGGGGATTACCGCACTGCTTGAAGTCGCGAAACGCAACCCCGCGCGTATTGTTGCTTCCGACTTTGGTTTTGCTGTGGGCCCAAGGCTTAATGCCGCAGGCCGGCTGGATGAAATGGCGCTTGGGGTCGAAACCTTACTCTGTGAAGACATGATGTACGCGCGGCGTATGGCGGCCGAGCTCGATGGGTTAAACCAAGAGCGTCGTGAGCTGGAAGTCGGCATGCAGCAGGAAGCCTTAAAAAGCCTTGAGCACTTAAAGCTCAACGAAGACGAGTTACCTTGGGGTATCGCGCTATTTCAAGAGGATTGGCACCAAGGCGTCATTGGTATTTTGGCCTCGCGCATTAAAGACAAATACCACAGACCCGTGATCGCCTTTGCCGATGCCGGCAATGGTCAAATTAAAGGCTCGGCGCGTTCAATCAAAGGCTTGCACATGCGCGACTTGCTCGAGCTGGTCAACACGCGCCACCCAGGACTGATTATCAAGTTTGGCGGTCATGCGATGGCGGCGGGCTTATCACTCAAGGCGGGCAGTTTTGCTACGTTTGCCAAAGCCTATGATGATGCGGTGCGCGAACTGCTCAAACCTGAACTATTAACTGGCGAACTTTGGTCCGATGGTGAACTCACTCCCACGGAACTGAATCTTGAGATGGCCCAGTTACTGCGCAATGCCGGACCTTGGGGACAAGCCTTCGAAGAGCCATTGTTTGATGGCTATTTTACGATAGTGCAGCAACGCCTCGTCGGCGAGCGCCATCTTAAGCTTGTACTCGAAACCCAGTGCGGCACTGTGATGCTCGATGCGATTGCTTTTAATGTGGATTTGCACACTTGGCCCGATGCGACGATTAACCATGCCCGTATCGTCTATAAGCTCGATGTGAATGAGTATCGCGGTAATTTCTCGTTGCAATTGATGGTTGAGCAAATCGAAGCCATGTAAACCTGTATTGACAAGGAGTTCAGTTGCAACCGTTACTTTCGCGGGGCTTTGTATTCGCTAGCTAAATTGGTGTTATTGGCGATGGCTTTTATGCTATTTATGAGTGCGAACAAAGCCTAAGTTAAATTAATAAGTCGTGCTTATAACAATATTGGGACGAAAAATGGAATACAGAGTCAGCACAGAGCAATCGGAAATGGATTTTGAGGTTATTCATGACTTTATCAGTAACAGTTATTGGGCGCAGGGCATGCCAAAGGCATTGTTGCGTAAAGCGTTAGCCAATAGCCTGTGTTTTGCTGTGCTTGATAGTGAAGCTAAACAAGTGGCTTTTGGCCGCTTAATCACAGATAAAGCCACCTTTGCCTATCTTGCCGATGTGTTTGTTCTTGAGTCGCACCGTGGCTTAGGCTTAAGCAAGTTGATGATGACATCAATTATGGAACATCCTGATTTACAGGGATTAAGGCGGATAATGCTCGCCACCCGCGATGCCCATGGACTCTACACCCAGTTTGGTTTTAACGCTGTCGATACGCCTGAAACCTTAATGCAAATTCGGCTTGAGAATCCCTACCTTTAGGCTAGATTTTATTGACGTAAATTCTATAAATATCAAGATAAGGACATCTGTTATGACAGGAAAAACTCAGCCAACGACAGTAGCCGATAGCGTAAAGGTGAAAGGCCCCGCATCTTATTTCCCTTCTATCGAGAAAACCTATGGTCAGCCGATCGCCCACTGGCTAACGTTATTGCAAGGTCTCGAAGGTAAAAAACATATGGAAATGGTGGCTTGGCTTAAGAGTGATCATCAACTCGGTCATGGGCATGCCAATGCGCTGGTGGCGTATTTTATTAACGAAAAAAGTCGATAGCGGTACCTAGCATGACACAATTACAATATGCCTATCTTGCCAGTTTTTCTGTTTCGTCTGCCTTTCTTAATTGGTTACTTGATGGGCAAGTGCCTTGGGTGAGGCTGCTTTGCTTAATCTTGTTGCTTTCAACCATGGGATTTGCCTGTTTGTACCATAGTTTAAAGCGTTCGATAAACTCACAAGACTCGAATAAATCCTATTAAAAACAAGAAGCCAGCTTGCGCTGGCTTCTTAGCTTATGCGGTTAATTTTTAACGATTAGGCCGCTTTCGTATCTGTGGTTTTCGTCTCGGCGATTTCTTCATCGCTGTGACGAATGAGGTAATCAAATGCGCCCAGTGATGCACTCGCGCCGCTGCCCATGGCAATGATAATTTGCTTGAACGGCGTGTCAGTCACATCGCCTGCCGCAAATACTCCAGGGATGGATGTTTGACCGCGGGCATCGACAACGATTTCCCCACGTGGCGTCAGTTCAACCACACCTTTTAGCCACTCGGTATTCGGTACTAGCCCAATCTGTACGAAGATACCTGCAAGTGCGACATGGTGACTCTCGCCTGTTGCTCTGTCTGTGTAGTTCAGGCCATTAACCCGAGTACCATCGCCAGTCACTTCTGTGGTCATGGCTTGGGTAATAATCTTGATGTTACCCATAGACGCTGCTTTACGTTGCAGCACATCGTCGGCGCGCAGGGTTTTATCAAACTCCAGCACAGTGACATGTTCTACTATGTTGGCGAGATCGATAGCTGCTTCGATACCTGAGTTACCGCCGCCAATTACCGCCACACGTTTGCCTTTAAATAACGGGCCATCGCAATGCGGGCAGTAAGCGACACCTTTGCCGCGGTATTCTTTTTCGCCGGGGACGTTCATTTCCCGCCAGCGCGCCCCTGTGGCTAACAATACGGTACGGCTGCGTAATTTAGCGCCGCTGGCTAGTTCAAGTTCGAACAAACCGTCAGTCGTCAATGACACGGCTTTTTGGTTGTCCATGATATCGACTTCGTAGTCTCGTACATGGGCTTCAAGGTTTGCCACTAGCTTTGGACCTTCGGTCGCTTTGACCGAAATAAAGTTCTCGATACCAACGGTTTCAGCGACTTGTCCGCCAAACTTGTCGGCAACAATACCAGTGCGAAGGCCTTTACGTGCTGCATAAATAGCGGCCGCTGCTCCGGCAGGGCCGCCACCCACCACTAAAACTTCGAATGGGGCTTTTTCATTAATTTCATCGGCCTTGCGGCTTGCGGCATTGGTATCCAACTTATTTAAAATCTCGCCAATGCTGATACGGCCAGCAGCAAACACTTCGCCATTTAAGTAGACAGAAGGCACGGCCATAATGTTTTTGCTGGTTACTTCTTCTTGGAACAGGGCGCCGTCGATCATCACGTTGGTGATATTCGGGTTAATCGCCGCCATCATGTTCAGTGCCTGTACTACGTCTGGGCAGTTTTGGCAGGTCAGTGAGACATAGGTTTCAAAGGCATATTTGCCCGGCAGATTGCGGATCTGCTCGATAATGTCATCGCTGAGTTTGATTGGGTGTCCACCCGTGTGCAGTAAAGCCAACACAAGTGAGGTAAATTCGTGACCCATAGGCAGGCCCGCAAAGCTGATTTGCGTATTAAGCTCTGGGTTAATCACTGTCATCGACGGGGTGCGTTCGCCCTGAGTTTCTTTCAGGCTCACCAGAGAAGATAGGCTGACAATGTCTTGCGCTAAGCTTTTTAATTCTTGAGACTTTTTGCTCTCATCTGCAGACACGACAAGTTCAACTGGTCTCTTGAGGTTTTGCAGATAGGTTTGCAGTTGATTTTTTAAATTCGCATCTAACATGTGATGACTCCAAAATCGCGTAAAAGGGAGAAATAAGGGGGCCAGTCTAGGCCCTTGCAGGGGCGGGCTTAATCCTTTGCTGCGTGGCGCTACAACTGTGTTGGCTGTAACGCCAATCAGCTTGGGACGCTAGACTGGCGGGGTTGACGCTTTGGGCTAAATTAGATTTTGCCAACTAGGTCTAGAGACGGTGCTAATGTGTCGTCACCTGGTTGCCATTTAGCAGGGCAAACTTCGCCATCGTGAGTCGCAACATATTGAGCTGCTTGAATTTTACGAACTAGCTCTTGAGCGCTACGGCCGATGCCTAAATCGTGAACTTCGCTGACCTTGATTTGGCCTTCTGGGTTAATCACGAAAGTACCACGCAGTGCTAAACCGTCTTCTTCAATCATCACGCCGAAGTTACGGCTGATGGTGCCTGTAGGGTCAGCCAGCATTGGGAAGTTGATCTTCTTGATGGTGTCTGACGTGTCATGCCACGCTTTGTGAGTGAAGTGGGTGTCAGTTGATACTGAGTAAACTTCAACGCCCATGCCTTTCAGCTGCTCGTAGTAATCAGCCATGTCGCCTAATTCAGTTGGGCAAACAAAGGTAAAATCTGCAGGGTAGAAGAATACAACTGACCATTTACCTAACAGGTCTTGTTCCGTTACTGGAACGAACTCACCATTGTGATACGCAGTGGCTTTGAATGGTTTGATTGTGCTGTTGATAATTGATTGAGTCATTTTATGCTTCCATTTAGTTGATGATTGCTTAAGTTCATAACGAGGACATTTGCTTGCGTCCTGTCGATGTGAAGCATATTACCGACTCGCATAAAATTAAGATAACGGATAAAAACTATTATCCTAATCGGTTTAATCGAATGCTAATGCGATTCGGTCGGACTCAATCGGTTTTTCCACAGCTGCTGCGGACTTGGTGTGATTGGGGTTGGATCTGGATTGTATGCGATGACTTTTCAGTGGATAGGTTGAGCTAAATTTCAGGCATAAAAAAGGGACATCAATGATATCCCTTAAATATAAATTCAATTAAAACAAGGCCGCGTTGCGAATGCCAAGGTGTTCGGCAAGTGAGCTGTGATTACTTAACCTGAACTCGGGATAACGAGTGTCGAAAAATCTAAATTTAACAAAACTAAATCAATGCTATAAATGATTAGTTTGAAAAGAAAAATCTATTTCCTGACTGAATGCGCAGATTTTTGCGCATATCAAGGCGCTCTGTCGTACGCCATAGCGAGCTATGGTTAGACAGAGCAACGCAGAGAGGCCCGAAAAGATGCCTATTCAGCGGCTCTGCTTATCCCGAGCTCAGGTTACTTAGCTTTAGGCTGAGTTAACCAAGTGCTGAGCAAGCGCACGCCGTAACCTGTGGCGCCCGCAGGCACAACGGCGGTATCGGTGGCGGTTAAGGCATTACCTGCGATATCGAGATGTGCCCAAGGCTGTTCGCCCGCAAAGCGTTTTAAGAACATGGCCGCAGAGGAAGCGCCCGCGCTACCTTCTTTACCTGTGTTTTTCAGATCTGCGATAGTGGATTTAAGCTCATCATCGTAGGCTTGATCTAAGGGTAGACGCCACACTTTCTCGCCAACCTGTTGTCCCGCATAGGTTAACTGCTGAACCAAGGTCTCAGAGTCGGTAAACAATCCCGCATATACGCTGCCGAGTGCGCCGACTTTAGAACCCGTTAAGGTCGCGACATCCACTATGATGGAAGGCTTATAGTTTTCTCTGGCATACCAGAGACCATCGGCCAGTACTAAGCGACCTTCGGCATCGGTATTGAGCACTTCAACGGTGAGCCCTTGGGCAGTTTTAATCACGTCCCCTGGGATCATCGCGTGGCCAGAGATCATGTTCTCCGCCATCGGCATAATCGCGACTACGTTGACTGGCGCCTTTTGGAGTGCCATGGCTTTGATGGTGCCAAGCACAGTGGCTGCGCCCGCCATGTCTGACTTCATCCGTGCGATAGAAGTGCCCGTCGCCTTAATGTTGTAACCGCCAGAGTCGAAGGTGATACCTTTACCGACCAGTGCGATTGGCACATCTTTGCTGCCCGGCCAATGGGCGACCACTAACTTAGGTGGGCGTTCGCTGCCTTTACCTACTGCCGCCAAGGCGCCCAGTTGTAGGCGTTCGATATCTTTGGCTTCTAATACTGTGACTTTAACGCCGAGGGATTTGAGTTTTCTCGCCTCATTGGCAAAGCTGTCGGGATACATAATGCCCGCGGGCGCGTTAGTAAGATCGCGGGCTAAAAACACACCCGCTTCAACCGCTTGCAGATTTTTATGGTGTTTCTGGTTGCCACTTAAATCATCGACGGCGATTTGGTAGTTCTTCTCGGCATGGGTACTCGCCTTGAACTGAGTGTAACGATAGCTGCGCAGTTCAATACCGTGGGCCAGCTCTGAGGCAAATAACGGCGCGGCCGTTAAGCCTTGGGTGAGCACGCGCACTGTGGCTTGGGGAACCGTATCGAGTTTGGCCGCAACATTACCGCCGATAGTATTGATATCACCAGGCGTTAAGGTTTTTGCATCGCCAATACCGACCAGTAAGACTCGCTTAGCATCGATTTCGCTCGGCACTAAAATCTCAAGAATTTCACCTTGCTTACCGGAAAAGCTGTTATCAGCCGTCGCTAGGTTTAATTGGTCTTGGGTCGACTGAGGTAAAAAATCGATCCCATAGGTAGTAGCATCAGCGCTTTGGAATAGCACTAATGTATCTGAATTCAGTGAGCTACGAGTGTCAAAACTAAAAATCTCGGCGTTAGCATTGAGAGAGTTAAGGCACGCCAGAGCCATAACGCTTAACATAAATTTGTGCTTATTTTTCATGGTGACAGCTCATATCATAGGAGTGTGAGAAGAATATCAAAGCTCAGCCTTAGGGTTAACTAATTTAAGCTATTTTGCTGATATTAATATTAAATCCAAGGCCCAAAACGTGTCAGTGATCGCTCAAGGGCAAACCCCAATTGTTGCGACAAAGATTGAGCCTGACTTTTCAGGGCCGAGGTGCCTAAAAGCTGTGGCGATTGGCTCGCAAATATCACCCAATTACCGCCGCCAGTGAGGCAAGCATTCACATGGGCAAAGTGTTGTTGTAAGTCGGCTAATAATTCGCGATTTTGGCTATGTTCTTTCCAGCAGTTCAGCACTAAATAACCGTTGGGTTTAATGAGGTTAGTGCATTGCTCAAGGAATACTGGCGAAAGCTGTCCCGTTTCAACGCCTTTGGCTGTGTAGATATCGGCAAAAATCACATCGACTTTTTTATGATCGCCTGCGGCCAAAAAGGCGATGGCATCATCATTGATAAGATTGAGCTTTTTACCTATCGGCAGTTGAAAATAGCGCTTAGCTAATTCAATCACCGCGGGGCGTAATTCCACCGCCGTCAACTTTATTGCCGCGTCGAAATTGCGCAGAGAATGGATAATCGAGCCGCCGCCTAAACCTAAAACGATGGCGCTCTTTGGCTTACAAAACAGCAAAACCAACAACATGGCTTGCACATAAGTGTGCTGGGGAATATGGGGCGCAGCCTTGAGGATTTTACTCTGCTCGTCGTTATCCCCAAAGGACAGGATCCGTGAGTCGTCGTAATCGATTACGCGGATAGGGCCTAGTGCGTCTTGGGTTTCATGTAAGAGGGTAGAATCGGCCATATTGGGTTTATTACTCGGTTTAGCTGTTTGGCTCGCTTGCACAGGCTATAACTGCTCGCGCAAAAAAGTTAGAATTCAGACAGTTTTAGTTAATTGAGCCGCTATTATGACAAATCAAATCCTGCTTGCCTGTATTTATCTTGCAGTGTTTCTCTTTTTACAGCGCGCCTTAACCCATTGGGTGAGAAAACTGGCGCAAATGAAGCAAGTGAGTGTGGCGCGGACCAGTTTAGTGACCCGTTTTATTTCCTATGTGATGTTTTTTATTACCTTGTCACTGATGGCGGTATCGCTTGGGCTGGGCTATCAGGATGTGTCGCTATTTGTGTCATCTGCCTTCGCTGTGATGGGCGTGGCATTAGTTGCTCAGTGGTCGATATTGAGTAACTTAACCGCAGGCGTGCTGATCTTTTTCGTGTTTCCCTATCGTATCGGTGAGCGTATTCGAGTGGTTGATAAGGATGAAGATATTAGCGGCGTGATCATCGAAATCGCGTTATTCCATGTGCTGATCCATCGCGATAATGGCGATACCATTACTTATCCCAATAACTTGATGCTGCAAAAGGCAGTGTTAAAGCTAGCCGATCAGACTCCCTTGGCCGAACGTCAGGCGTTACTCGAAGGCAAGAAGAAGTTTGATCCTGAGTAGTGAATATAACGACGCAGCTGTGTATTGATTATCGAGCTGCGCTGAGTGCTCGCGGGCGCTCTCAGTCCTATTATCGTCTCATTAGGTGTGTTTGCTTACGTACTATTGATGAACAAAGAGCGGCTGACTAACCAGTCGTGGTGGACGATGAGATGAAATCGCTTTTGCCGTTCTAGCCACTTAACTAACGCTTAAATAGCACTTAACTAACACCTGACTAAGACTCAACTCAGGCTTAATCGATAGCGCTTGAGTACAAGATTCTCAACAACCCAATACAGGCCAGATAGGGATAACAACAAGGTTAGTATGCCAAACAGCCAGCTAAAGGGGTTGTTGAAGCTGCCTTGATTGAGGTAATCCATAAAGTGCAATTTAAACATCAAGTCGGCGATGTCTGTGTGGTCATTTTTATGGCCAACTAATTCACCATTAACTGCATTGATGTAAATCCGCGTCGACAGCTCATCATCCATACCTATTTGCCACAGTGAATTGCACTGGGTTGGCCATTCG
This sequence comes from Shewanella sp. 1180_01, assembly GCF_052850535.1. Classification (NCBI taxonomy): domain Bacteria; kingdom Pseudomonadati; phylum Pseudomonadota; class Gammaproteobacteria; order Alteromonadales; family Shewanellaceae; genus Shewanella; species Shewanella sp. 1180_01. Next base: position 10,513 of record NZ_VXCT01000038.1, on the reverse strand, counting down.
CTAATGGGGGCTGAGATTTGCTTAACTTGGGTAATCTTGCCTGGGCCAGTGTAACTTTCAAGCGCCAGTTGTTGCGCGCTTTGTTTATCAATAAGTAAGGCATTGCCTGTATAAGCATCAATCAAGGTTTGCTGTTGGCACTGGTGTGCATAGCGCTGCACCTTTGCATCGAGTACATATACGGGTTTACCTGCGAGCGCCACTAATGTCAGGCTTTCTACTTGAGTGTGCTTCGCCAGTAAGGGTGCGATATCCACAAGCTTTTGAGGATCAAACGCTTGCCTTTGCGGCTCAGGATGATGACTCTGTTGGTACTCCATTCCCTTGAGTTCATCATGGGGCGTCAAATTGAAATAGACCCCAGTAACAAGCCAAAGTAGCAGTTGAATGCTAACTATGGCACCGAGCCAATAGTGAGCGATTTTGACCCAGCGTTTGAAGCGTTTACTTTGAGGCTTAGGTTTAGATTTAAGTTTCGGCATCATCTCAGATACCTCCTTCTGCGCTGCCAAAATAAAATGAAGCCAGCTAACACAGCCACAATAGAGATTAGAGCCGTACTCAGCAGCAGAAGATTGTCGATGGCTTGACCTTCGTAGTAATCCATAATGTGCCATTTCCAAAAGAGATCGAACAAACGCCAATAGTCATGTCTGCGCGTGACTAACTCTCCCGTTGTCGCTGATAGGTAAAGGCTTGTAGCAGCGCTATCGTTAAAATCCATTCTCCAAACTGGTAAGTATCGCGGCGCTAATTCTGCAGGGGCGATATCGGTGAGCAGGGTTGCACTAACAAGCTTAGCCTCTATGGGTAAAGAGCCATGATGCTGATAGTTTGAAGCTATCATTCGGGCTTGTTTCTCCGTTATTGAAGGCAATAACTCACCCGAATCTGCGTTCACGAGAATGGACTTATCGTTCAGTTTAATCCGGTAATAGAGGGTATCAGTGACTGAGGTTAACGTGATTGCTTGAGCCTTGGGGAAACGCGCATAAACCGCTGCCATTGGGTAATGAAGCTGGCTGAGATCGATATGCCGTGAGTCTTGCACTTTAATATGATCGCCACGGATAAACCCAAGATCCATTAAGACGAAATAGCTGCCGGTGACTGACCAGATCCCAATCGGCAGTACCAGCAATAGCATCAACCATCTGTGCAGAAAGTGCGCCGATGAGACTCGTTTAAATGTGTTAACCCGCTTCAAGTTGATGACTCACTTTTATTTAATTAATTTAGCCAGCTTGCTTAAGGGGGGCTGCCCCCTTAAGCCCAAAGCACTACAGAGCCCATTTCATCCCGACATAGTAACGACGTCCCATTAGGTCGTACGTCATAGTGTTGGTATTACCGTCGGTAAAGCTTTGATGATATGGCGCTTGCTTGTCGAACAGATTATCGATACCTGCTGTGAACGCAATATTGTTGTCCATTTGATAATGAACCTGTGCGTTATGGTAAGTGAGTGCATCAACTGAGTCCCCTATCTCTCCGGCATTGGCATATTGATCATCCGCCGCGCCAATATACTGAATGTTGTAGCTAAAGCGCCAATTGTCATTAGTGACATCAAAATAGAGGTTTGAGCGCCATTTGGTATAGCTACCATTATAACCTATGGTGCCTGCTCGAGACTCAACGGGGGCGCCGGCGTAGGTTTGTAGATCGTATTGATCTAAATAGCTCAGCTCCCAAGTCGTATTAGTCACAACGTTGCCCATCTCTTTCTGGTAAAACATCGCCATATCAACACCTGAAACCACTTCGTTGGCGGCGTTGCCCAGTTGTGTTTGTAAATAGGTGATGTTGCCTGTCATTGCGTCTCGCACAAAGTGCTCGTCGCTACAGAAAGGATGCGTCATCCCTTTACTGTCGTAACAGGCGGCTAATTTGCTCGAACCATTGACTGAGTTAATGGCGTTATTAATCTCTATCTTGTAGTAATCGAGCGTGATATTGAGCCCTTCAATAAACCCCAGATCCCAAACAATACCCGCTGTAAAGGTATTGGCTTCTTCTGGTTCAAGTTCAGCATTGCCACCACGGTCGGTTAATATTGTGCCTTCTTGCTTATAATTCGTTGGCACGTTTGATGCCATACAATTAGCGTATCGATTCGAGCTAGGGTCGAGCTTAACCCACTCGCTACAAGGATCTGTGGTATTCATGGAGCCTTGATCTATGCCGCCAAACAACTCAGGAATATTCGGTACTCTGAATGCCATAGATTGGGTGGCCCGCAGCGTCACTGCGTCATTGACGACCCACAGCAGCCCCATTTTATAATTGGTATCACCACCAAAGGTATCAAAATAGGAATATCGCAACGCCGCAGTTAATTCGACCGACTTGGCAAAGGGCAGGCCGCTTAAAATAGGTAACAAGGTTTCAAGATAGATTTCGTCGGCAGTATAACGACCATCAATCGGATCTTGCTGGGCTGTGTTTGCTTCACCACTGATTTTAAGTAGGTCGGGATCATTCCATCCTTTCTCGTTTCTGTGCTCTAGTCCTGCAGCAAAACTCATCATGCCCGCGGGTAACTGCCATAGATCGCCTGTGATATTTGTCGTGAGACTAAACTGCTCATTACCGCCGCTATCACGCATGTTAAACAGGAAATAGTCCAGCATTTCAGGTGTGAGTGAGCCAACTCCCCAAAAGTCTGCGCAAGGGACATTGGGATCAAAATGACAACTGCTATAGTCAGTCGCCTCGGCAAGACGAGCCTTATTAATGACATTGGTCACTTCATAGGAACCACGGTTACTGCCGAAGTTAACTGCGGCATCCCATTGCCAACCGTTGTCTAAATCCCCTCTAAAACCTGTCACTAAGCGCCAAGTATCCGCTTGAATATTAAATTGTCGGGGCGCTTCAGCCAGTCTGCGACTCTGGAGCAGAAAGTCTGCATCGGTCGGATTTGACTCATGCCAAGCAGGAATGACTATTCCTGACACCGATTGCGGGGTTGCGGGTAATTGTGAGCTACGGCGAGTGTACATAGCTTCAGCAAACACTTGGCTGCTTGCCGTTAAGTCATATTCACCGTAGGCAAACAGATTGACTCGCTCGTTAGGTTGGACCGCATTAAAATACTGATAAGTATTGTCTTTATGGCTGCTTGTGTAAGGGGCACTTCCTGTTGGCAACAGCATTAACGGATCGCCGATTGGATTACCATTGGTATCAATGAAATGGCCTCTGCCTCCCGGCAGCGCCGAGCTACCGCCACACACTAGCTCACCATTAACTTCTTCAAGCGGACAAGGTGCGCGACTCAGCATATCGACGGCTTGGGTTTTATCGTAACCCATCGCCACATATGCACTGCCACGCTCACCGACATGACCGAGGGCAAGGTCGAGCTTGTACTGTCCACCATCATTTTGCTCGGTTATGCCCGTTCGTGCTTGAAACTCAACCCCTTCGATTTGCTGCCGAGTGATGATATTGACCACGCCAGCAACCGCGTCGGCACCATAAATGGCGGATGCACCATCTTTTAAGACCTCGATTCGTTCAACCACGCTAATGGGAATAGTATTAAGATCCACGGAGGAGTTTGCCCCAGTGCCACTGTTCAGCATACGTCGACCATTGAGCAGTACGAGTGTGCGATTCACCCCTAATCCACGCAGATTCACTTGGGTTGAACCATAGCCACCTTCAGTCCAATAGGCATTCGTTTGATTACCCGCAAACCCCGCAGAGGCTGACATTCTTTGCAGCAATACCTCAACCGAGGTGGCACCGGTTTTCTCGATATCTTGCGCGGTAAAAACGGTCATAGGCGCAGTGGTTGCCATCTCTTCCCTTTGAATTCGACTCCCTGTAATGGCAATTCTTTCGATGGTAGTGGGAGTCGATACTTGAGGTTTAATTGCAGATGCTGGCAACATTGCTTCAGTTTCGGCTGCTATCCCTGAAAACGTGGCCATGCTGGCTAGGGATATCGCCATTGAAGTCATTACTGCGGAGCGGGTCATAATAAGCCTATGAAAGGTCTGTTTAAATAATGGTATGTTTTATATAGGATTAAGTGGGTATCTCAATAAAAACTCAACGACCTGCGACACTGTGTCACACCCCTAATGCGCGGTTTATAATAAAGTGCTGATATAATCGCCGCTCACTAAAGGTTTGGAAGTTCAACCATGTGGGCCCGCAGCGTGTTTTTTTGTTTTACAGATATGCTGATTCGGCATGGTGTAAATAGGAGGATAAGAGCATGCAAGCGCAAGTACAGAACAAGTTTGAACGCTATCCTGAGCATATAACACCCTTGCTATTACGGATCCGAACCTTGATTTTTACAATTGCCGCAGCGCAGGATTTAGGTGCGGTGGAAGAAAGCTTAAAATGGGGCGAGCCGAGTTATTCAGTTAAAAATGGCAGTACAGTAAGATTTGATTGGAAGCCTAAATATCCCGAACAATACTGACTATTCTTTAATTGTAAAACTAAGCTGGTTGATACATTTCGAGAGCTGCATTCCGATGTGCTGCAGTTTGAAGGGAATCGAGCCATAGTGTTGAATATCTATGATCCCTTGCCAGAATTCGCAATTTCTCAATGTATTGAATTATCGTTGAAATACAAAAGTATCAAACATCTACCTTTACTAGGTGCTTAGTTTCATTAAATAAAAAGATGATGAATCACTAAAGCCATAATGTTTGTTAAGGTTATAGCTTGTTTCAGTGAGCGTGTTTTAGTGGTTTATTAAACGTAAATAGTGCGGCGAGTTAAGTCTTTTTGGACAACCCGCCACACTATTTGAGCGATACAATAAAGGTTTAACGATGTAATTAAAGATTGCTGACTTTTTGTGGTAAGCCGTTTCAAAGCTAATTATCGCAGCACCCTGTGAAAAAACGCTACCGCTTGCAGGTACATTTGCAGTGCGAGTGCGGGATCGTAGCGTTCGCCTTCATCACGCATAAAGGCGTGTTGGGCGTTAACTTCAAGCCAAGTGAAATTACGGTTCAGCGCCATTAATTGCTGGTGGATTAACACTCGACCTTCAGCTGATACATGGGGATCTTGCTTGCCGAACACTAACACTAATTCCCCTTGAATATCACCGCTGCGGCTCAGAGAGTCATTGCCGTAGGCGCAGGGCAGGGTGTTGGAGTGTATGTCGGTTGGATAGAGGCAAAATGCACCTAAAATAGCGGGGTTGAGTGCGGCGCGGTAGGCCAAGTGGCCGCCGATACACACGCCCATACTGCCCACTTTGCCATTGCAGTAAGCTTGTTGATGGGCAAAGTCGACTAATGCTTGGGTGTCGCTGTCGTGGTGTTCTAAAGGTTTAGCAAACTTATCGGCGTTGCCTTTGTCTTTACCCGGTTCATCGTAGGCGAGCACTGTGCCTAAAGGATTGAGTTCATGGAATACTTCCGGCACAAATACCACAAAACCGTGGCCAGCAAGAATTGTCGCAGCGCGTGCAATAGGTGCCGTTTGCTGAAAAATTTCGGAATAAAAGATGATGCTTGGGAATTGCCCCTGTGCTTCTGGGCGGTAGATATAAGTGCGCATTAGCCCTGAAGGCGTGGAGATATCCTGAGTTTCCTGAGTGACTAACATATTTAGTTCTCTCTGTGAGGCTTCAAACGTTGAAGCCTCACTGTAGCAGTCAGGATTTTATCTGTCAGTTAAAACAATTCGTTACCTGAGAGTTTCCCTGCACATAGCGCTTTTACATTGCTCAAGGTTGTTTGGGCGATGGCGCCTAAGGCTTCTTCAGTGAGGAAGGCTTGATGACCCGTAAAAATCACGTTATGGCAGGCAGATAATCGACGGAATACATCGTCTTGAATGATCTCATTCGATTTATCTTCGAAGAATAAACCTTTTTCGTTTTCGTACACATCGAGTCCGAGTGAACCGATTTGGCCGAGTTTTAAGGCTTCCATCGCATCGAAGGCATTGAGTAAGCCACCGCGACTGGTGTTGATCACCATGACACCGGGTTTCATCTTGGCGAAGCTGGCTTGGTTGAGCAAATGGCGGTTATCGGCCGTGAGCGGGCAATGCAAACTGATGATATCGCTGTTGGCATAAATAAAATCGAGATTTTGATATTCCACATTCAACGCGACAACCGCTGGATTGATAAAGGGATCGTAGGCGATGACTTTACAGCCAAAACCGAGCAAGACTTTAATGGTGACCACGCCGATTTTACCCGTACCAATCACGCCGACGGTTTTGCCGAACATGTTAAAACCGACTAAACCTTCGAGGGAGAAATTGGCATCGCGGGTACGTTGGTAAGCTTTGTGGATTTTGCGGTTCAGCGTCAACATCAGCGCGACTGTGTGTTCGGCCACGGATTCAGGAGAATAAGCAGGTACGTTAACGACTTGCATGCCTAAGCGTTTAGCGGCGACTAAGTCGACATTGTTAAAGCCTGCGCAGCGCATGGCGATGATTTTCGTACCGCCATTGGCGAGTTCAACGAGGACTTCTTCGCAGAGTGAATCGTTGACGAAGGCACAGACAATTTCAAAACCTTCGGCAAGCTTCACTGTTTGCATGCAGAGGCGATAATCGAAGTACTCAATTTGTGCACCAAACGCAGCATTTGTGCGGTTAAAGTGCTGCATGTCGTAATGTTTTGCGCTAAAAAATCCAATTCTCATTTCAGTCACCTAACGGATTTTGATGTAGTTATCAGCCAAAGAGTGTAAGTGAGTTAGGGCTTTTTGTCCTTAGCCTTAGAAAATTGGCTATTAAAAGAGTGAGCTTTGTCATCAATTGGCTAAAACTGTTGATAAAAAAAGCGAGCCCTGATGGCTCGCTTATGGATTGACTGCCTGTGCTTGAGTTGTTCAAGCTGGACTCTCGCATTTAAAGACGTGCTTTGAGAGCCAAGGGTTAGTCCGTTAACCCTTATACAGTTTGTGACTAGTGATCTTTAGCGAATTTAGCCGCTTCAGCACCGGCGATACGGCCGTAGGTCACAATGTCAGATACTGCGTTGCCGCCTAGACGGTTAGCACCGTGAACACCGCCAGTCACTTCACCTGCGGCATATAAGCCTTGGATTGGTTTACCGGTTTTTTCGCTCTTCACTTCGGCTTTAGTATCAATCACAACGCCACCCATAGTGTGGTGAACAGCAGGTGCGATTTCTAATGCGTAGAAAGGTGCTACGGCTAATTCGCGTGGTAGGTTTGGACGTTCAAATTGCGCATCTTTACCTGATTTCACGAAACCGTTGTATGCCGTGATGGTTTTAGCCAGTTCAGCGGCGGGCACATCGATTTGTTTTGCTAACTCTTCGACGGTTTTGCCTTCTTTAACAATGTTCAGATGCACATAACCTTCAATCGCTTTTAAGCTCTTACGGATTGAGTCATCGAACACTAGATAAGCACTTTCGCCTTTTTGTTGCAGAATCGCGGCAGACGCTTTATCACGGGTAGTGATTTCGTTCATAAAGCGGTTACCTTCACGGTTAACCACGATAGCACCGTTACCACGTACCGCTTCGGTGATCATCACGCCACCTGCTGGTGAGTAAGTTGGGTGAGCTTGAATGAACTCTAAATCGCGAGTTGCTGCGCCAGCTTGTTGTGCTACGTCTAAGCCATCACCGGTTGCACCTGGGTGGTTAGTGGCTTTAAAGCCTTTTAACTTAGGATCGTATTTAGCTACGCGGTCGTTGTTTTTCGCAAAACCACCGGCAGCAATAACCACTGCATCGGCTTTGATTATGTAGTAGCCAGTGTATTCGCCTTTAACGAGTACGCCAGTCACATTGCCTTTCGCATCTTCAATAATACGGACAACACGGCTGTTTAAGCGGATGTCAGTACCACGTTTGATTGCGTTGTCCCACAGCACTTGCGCAACGTGTGCACCTACGCCAGCGCCACCGGTTGGACGGTGACTACGGTTAACACTTGCGCCACCCATACGGCCTACGTCAGTCATATCGGCACCCATAGAGGTTAACCAATCGATAGAGTCAGACGAGTTATTTGCAAGCACTTTCACTAATTCAGGATCGTTAATGTTACGGCCACCTTTCATGGTGTCGTCGATCATGATTTGTTTCTTATCTTCAATACCTAACTTAGTTTGCGCCTTAGTTTCGGCAGCGTTCATACCGCCAGCGGCCAACTTAGTGTTACCACCTGGGACAGGTTCTTTTTCGAGCAGAATCACTTTCGCGCCAGCATCACGGGCAGAGACGGCAGCAGCAAGGCCTGCACCACCTGAACCGATAACAACCACATCAGTGGTTTCTTTTACGCCAGCAGCAATGGCTTTATCCTGTGCCGCTTTGTCTGCATCAACAGGAACAAACTTACGTTCCCATTTACCGCCGTAAGGCATATCGAAGCCGAAGCTGTGGCAAGCATCGCAATAAGCGACTGATTTCTCATGGCCTTTATGGCAGCTTGTACAAGCAATTTCGCCAATCAAGTGAGATTTATGGGGTGAGACCTTGTCTTTAGGTGCGGCGGCGGCCAGTTCTTTTAAATCGCCGTGGCAGCTAACGCATTGGGCATTTTCATGGCTAAGGTTGTCATCGCTGACGCCACCTTTGTCTGAGACGTGGCAGCTGTCGCAGCTACCCATTTCACCGTGAAAATCGGCTAGCACTTCTGGTGCAGCATAGGCAGTTCCTGCCATTGCGCCAGAGATCAGCATGGCTAGTGCTGTTTTTTGAATCTTTCTTGTGAACATGGTAGTTCCTCCGCCGTACATTCATCTACTTAATAAGGGTTATTCATCGTGGCGTGATATTTATTTTTTACGTCATTCACGCACTGTTAGAGCATTCTCCAGTTGCAAATTTATCACTATCTAAAGAGGTATATGTGTGCCCAAGTCACATAACCTTTGTTACAGCGTAAATAACATATTTAAAATGTGCAATAGAGCGGGAAATATTAATGAAGGTGAGGCTAATCACCGATCGAATACGGTATAACTTGCGCGGGTTAACATGTTGAATGGATTGGCTTTAACTTTTAAAAATAAAAATGATATTAATTATTGGTTTTGTGATGTGATTTATCTATTTGTATTTAATAGATATTATAATGTGACTTAGCACTTTGAGTATGTCACTTAATTATTTTTGAGTATTCTATAAATAATGTTATTTATCCAGCCTTTATTGTATAGAATTGCATTATTAGTTTAACCAGATGTTACGCAGTTGATTGTTAAGGGGATGTAATGCGCAAACAAGGCATATCAGAAAAACGTTTTTGGGTTCAACGTTTGAGTAAAACCAGTTTAAGGGCATTGCATATTTTAGGGATCGTCGGTGTCGGTGGTGGCATTTTATTAAGCGTAGATAAAACGCAATGGCTGAATTATTGGTATCTCGCTATGACGACGGGCTGCATATTAATGTTGTGGGAAATTGTGCGTGATTGGCGTTGGTTAATTCAGCTTAAGGGTGTGTTAACCTTAGTAAAAGTAGGCTTACTTGGTTTGTTTGTCCCTTTGGCTAATTTCAAGCCTGAGCTGTTAATCGCGATCCTCTTTTTGTCCGTGATTGTGTCCCATGGTCCAGCAGGGCTCAGGCATTATTCTATTGTGCATCGTCGGCAAATCGACTCGAAAAAAGAAATTAAGGGTTAATTCCAATGTCTGTAATCCATGCGCCAGTCGTGACTCCCGCAGCCTTAATCACTGAGTTTACTTGGCCTGTTTCTCGCTTTGATGGACTTAAAGTACTCGATCTTGCCTGCGGCTCTGGACGTAATGGTTTGTGGTTTCTAGCGCAAGGTGCAGAAGTGACGTTTATCGACAGGGATTTGTCTGCCATGTCGCACATTGAGTATGTGAACGCCCGCAAATATCAATGGGATTTAGAAGCCGAGGCTGCGCCATCGCTACCGATTGAAGAGTACGACATAGTGTTAGTATTCAATTATCTGCATCGGCCATTATTGTCGCAAATTGCCAATGCGGTTAAGGCTACAGGCCTTATCGTCTATGAAACTTTTACCACACAGCAGGCTGAGAGTGGGCGGCCGCGTAACCCCAATTTCTTGCTGACTGAAAATGAACTCAAATCAGCATTTGCTAACTGGCAACCTTTACATTACTTTGAAGGTCGATTAAGTGATCCGCAGTCCAGTCACAGCAGTTATAAAGCACAGTTGATTGCGCGAAAACCTAAAACGTAAGTTTACCGATTGAGACTCAAGAGGTCGTAGGATGTTTCCCTATCCAGAGCAATATCGCATTGCAACACCACCGCTAACGACCGCTGTCATGGTGGCTTGGGCTTTATTTAGTCATAGCCTGTTTTCCGATGCCAGCCCTGTCGCTCTGTATCCGCTGTTAGCCCTGTTCCCGCTGGTGATTGGATTACACTTGTATTTGATTTGGTTAGCAAAAGGAATGGGACGACTCGATCAGTTTTTCTATGCCTTAGTGCATATCCCACTGGCGTTCGTGGTGTGGACATTTACAATTATGCATGTGAATGGCAACGCTTTTTCTTAAATTCGCCTGACGATTTAGAGAAAAA
>NZ_VXCT01000037.1:0-50549 GCF_052850535.1 Shewanella sp. 1180_01 | reverse complement strand
TTGCGACAATAGATTTTGCTTAAGCTAAGAACGCTATCGCTTCAATTTTTCGGCATTAAATCTATGGTTCTAAATCTATGGTTTTAAATCTAGGATCTTAAATTTAGGGTATTAAATCTGTGGCATCAAATTGTGGTGAGTGTCATTTTGATCTCTGGCGTAATACAAAGACAAAATCACTAACACCACCATGACAGCGCTTAATAAACCTATGCTCAACTGGCCGCCCATAGGCACTAAAGACATAGTCAATGCGGCAAGTCCGGCACCAAAATTTTGTAATCCTCCCAGTAATGACCCCGCAATTCCTGCTTGACGTGGAAATGGCTCTAATGCCGCCGAGGTCAGGGTAGGGAACAGCATACCAGCGCCACTGAAGAATAAAATCGATCCAACCAGTAAACTCCAACCGACGACCAAATTGAAAAGCCCCGGGATCAACATGAATAAGGCGCCAGCGCCAAGCAGCGCAACACCTTGATAGATAACTCTTTGCGGCTTATTTTGTCGACCAGCAATCAGCGCGCCCAATAAATAGCCTGGAATCGGCGCCACAAAATAACAACTGACCATGAAAGGCGTCAGCCCAAGATATTGGCCATAGAGAACGCCGGCAATGGCTTCAAACGCCGCAATACCCGCAAAGGTCGCGATCAAAGAAAACAAGTAAGCTCGAAACGCTCTATGGCGCAGGACATGCCGATAGGATGCGATAACGGCTTGATGTTCCCGCTGCGCCTTAGGTAATGACTCTTTAAAGGCGAATATCAATAACAGCCAGACCACGGCACCGAATCCTGCTAACACCCAGTACACGGCTTGCCAGCCGAAGTAGGCCGCACTGGCGCTACCGATAAATGGTGCCAGTAAAGGTAAAAACACTACGGCCATAGAAACATAACTATTAAATTTAACCAGTCGGTCGCCAAAGTAATGATCGCGGGGAATGCTCCGGCATAAAGCGCCCGCGCTGGCTGTGCCTAATCCTTGGATAAGGCTCGCCATAATCAGTTGGTTAAAGCTTGTGGCCTGGGCCGCAAACACTGTTCCTATGATGAAAATAGCGATACCCACGACGAGTGGCATTTTACGACCAACGCGATCTGACACTGGGCCATACACAAATTGAAACATCCCATAGGAGAGTAAGTAACAGGCCATCACTGCTTGTAGCTGACTGGCGTCCACATGGAGCCCGAGTGCAATTTGCGGAAGGGCAGGCACAAAAATCGTTTGCGCCATTTGGCCACAGGCGACCATAAAGACAATCATTAACAGTAAACTAGACTGACTCGCCGCTGGAGCGACATCGTGATGAATAGGAGAGTGTGGCATGCCTGACATGATATTTCCGAAAAAGGTCACTTAAGGTATTTGCGCGCATCTTACTCCCTAAAAGCGTAACTTCAAGTGTCAATCATATTGATTTGATGAAATATTTTTTAATGCGACGCATAAGTTTTTCTCTTCATTTTTAGCTGTAAAGCTAAACTTACGTAGGGTTATTTGTCTGTTAACTAGGTCGAATAATTGCAAATGGATTAATACTCAGATTAACCCTGCTCTGCCTATTTTCTTACATGGGAGTTTGCTTAAAAATAGTGGCTATTAAGAGATTGGAGGTAAGCAAGTGGATAAGGTGCCTAATACAAGCCACCCTAAAAAATCACGCTAAAAATATGCATAAGGAACAAATAAGAAAGGAGATAGCAAATCGGCCTATCTCCCTTAATAGTCGCTACTAGCAAGATGCTATTTTTGTAGTTTTTCTATGCCCGTTAAAATCTGATACCCCACAGTCACCCGTGGCGGAACGGGATAATTTTTATTGCTTAACAATACTATGCCAAGCTTTTGCGCAGGAATAAATGCTGCATAAGCGGCAAAACCGCCGGTTGAGCCGGTTTTATTAATCCACACATTTTGCTGCGGCGCGAGGGGCGGCACTATAGGTTTAACTGGCGTACTGCCAAACACCACTTCCTGAGTATGACCCATAAGTATTTTATCAAGATCAATAGGATAGGAGTAATGTTCCCAAATCATATCTTGGGTCATCATGCCCACATCAAAGTATCCCGTGTGGGTCTCATCGAGTGCCGTTTGCAGTGGCTTAGCTAGCGGGTGCATTTGCATATTGGCCTCCACAAAATGCAGCAGATCTGTGGCTGTGGTTTTAACGCCATAGGCTTCATCGGCTAATACGCCGGGATTGACCCGCACTGGCATGTCTTGCTTATTGTAGCCTTGGGCATAATCAGCCATTTTGCTGCTCGGAACCTGGATATAGCTGCTTGTCATACCCAATTGTGGAAATAGTGTTTGCTCAAGTGCTTGCTGAAACGTTTTATTTAAACTCTGTGCGGCAATCATGCCGAGCAGGCCAATGGTTGGGTTCGCGTAATTCCTGTGAGTCCCAGGGGCAAATGACGGTTGCCAATGCTTAAGGTAATCCATTAACTCTGCGTTATTAGTTACCTTATCAGGAACTTGCATCGGCAGATCTCCCGCAGTGTGCGTCGCTAGATTGATGAGACTAATCTTATCAAAATGGCTGCCTTTTAATGCTGGAACATAATCGCTGGCCATATCCGTGAGTGTTAATTTACCTTCGATTTGTGCATAGTTCGCCAGTGTCGCGGTAAAGGTTTTACTGATTGAACCAATCTCGAACAGGGTATGTTCTGTCACACTTTGCCCTGTGGTTTTAGAACTGACCCCATATTGGTAAAAATACTGTTTACCATCAATGGTGATGCCAATCACCGCACCGGGAATGCCGTACTCGGCCATCAGTGGTTTGACTGCGGAATCAACAAGTGACTGGATGTCTTTGGTATTAAGCGATTGGGCCGTAGTGACATTAGAAAAAAGCGTTGCAGTGAGCAGCACACCGCTTAATAACGGCATGGTAGCGAGCAGGGTATGTCGTTTCATAATTGACCTTTTATCGAAATTGCATTTATAGAGTAGAGATTGCACACGATATTACGGTAATTCCCCATTAAGTTAAGTCCTTACTGATATTTAGCGTCAATATTCCCTCTGTAAGTAACTGAGAGGTTAACCTCGCTAATCGAGTGTTAAATACTGCGTGGTGACATGGACTTGAGTATTGCAGTTGTTGCGCTATTCTAAGAGATTTCCTTAATCATAATGCAAAGTTGAGTCAGCAGTTTATACCCTCAAGCACCGACACTTATGCCTTTTATCGCGATAATGCATTGCGCAGATTGCGCCATTTACGGACAAGGGATAAACTGCGCCACCGCGAGAGAAAAGTGCTGAATAATTTAGCCGCAACCCCTAATAAGTTTGAAAGAGAATTGGTTTTTATGGCTTTAGCCCCACATGCAGTGCACCATTTATATCAGTACCGTAAGTCTCTATCGACTAAGCCCTTTGGTGCCCGTGGTAAAAAACTGATCCGCTGTCCATTATGCCTATTAGGTGAGCAGTTCTGTACCTGCGCGCTGCGCCGTCAGTTACAGACTCAAGCCAGTTTCCTGCTGATCATGTACAACGATGAAGTGTTAAAACCAACTAACAGCGGGCGCTTGATTGCGGATCTTATCCCAGATACGCACGCATATATTTGGTCACGCACAGAACCTGAAGCGGCATTGCTTGCTTTGCTCGATTCGCCGCAATATCAACCCTATTTAGTGTTTCCTGCCCAATATGCGGAGCAAGGACAAACGGTACTAAATCAGGTACCTATGTCGATGTTAGCCGAAGGCAAACGGCCGTTGTTAATTATGCTCGATGGCAGTTGGCGTGAAGCGATTAAAATGTTCCGTAAGAGTCCTTACTTGCATTCCTTGCCACTGCTTTCCTTCGATCCCGACACGCTGGCAACCTATGCATTACGTAAAGGCAGCCATGACTTTCAACTTGGCACCGCCGAGGTGGCATCCTTAGCATTAGGGGCGATAGGCGAAGCGGCAAATGGCAAAGTCTTAAGTACGTGGTTTGATTTATTTGTTGAATCATCATTACTGGGCCGTAATCGACGTTGCCGTGAAGATCTTCTGCCAATCACAGATTTTACCAATGCCTTTGAACTTGCCTTCGAACAAGCCAATATAACTGCAAGCGTTAATTAATCTTTGAAATGAATAGCTAGTATAAAAATTTAAGTCTGCGACTAACTTAAATACTTAAATAAAAACGCCCCTCACTTGAGGGGAGTTTTATATAGGCTAAAGTTTGCTCTGGCAAGAAAGCTTTATTTGCGCTTTAACTAAAGCAAATATATTCCTTAAATAACGTCTTAAACTGCAACTTCTTTACCATCTAATTTGCGAATAACCACAGTGGCGGCGCGAGGCCGTAATGTGATTCCGGCTGGTGTTTGTTCAGCGGCATTAGACGAATAAGGCCAGTTACCTGGGTGCTGAATGTTAGCAAATACCGAAGTGTAATCTGGGCTAATGGCAAAACCTGTCACTTCACAGTCGTTGGGGCCGACGAAGAAACGCTTTAATTCCATTTGATTATCGGCGGTTACGCCTACTTGTTTCTCTTGGCCATCCACCAGAGTTGAAGGCACTATTGCGAGCATTTGATCGTTAGTTTCTTCGGCAACTTCCTTGGCGCCGTTGTCGGTTTGAACCCACAAGATACCGCGTTTATCAAAGGCTAACCCATCAGGGCTAGCAAATTGATTGAGATCGGTTAAGCCAGACAAGTTGGTCTCAGCATTGCCATCGCTGGGTGAGCCAAACACAAAAATATCCCATGTAAATTCAGTCGCTTTGTCGCCTTCATCCCAACGAATAATATGGCCGAAGTAGTTTTTCAATCTTGGGTTGGCAGGATTCGCTTCGGTACGTTTTGAGTTGTTGGTCAGGGTCAAATAAGCAGAACCTGTGAACGGATCGACCGCGCACCATTCAGGTCGGTCCATAGGTGTCGCGCCGACTAGGTCCGCTGCGCCCGCTGTGTTTAAAATAATGTCGGCCAAAGTTGCGAAGCTATCGCTTAAGGTTTTGCCGTCTGTGGTTTGGCTATCTAACGTCAAAGGCAACCAAATACCGCCACCATTTTCATTGAATTTAGCCGCGTATAAAGTACCTTCATTCATGTACTTATCGCCAGTTTGCAGGCGGTTGCTGCTGTCAGCATCCTTTGCATCCCAGGCCGCATTTGAAACAAATTTATAGAGGTATTCGAATTGAGAATCGTGGCCAGAATAGAACACCACTGGCTTGCCTTCGGTCAATTTACCAAAGGTACAACCTTCATGGCGGAAACGACCAAGTGCTGTACGTTTTACAGCGCGAGAGGTGGCGTTGTACGGGTCGATTTCCACAATATAACCGTGGCCGTTTGCTTCGTTACGGTAGTCATCCTGAGCACTTGTGCCCGATGGCGTGACATCAAAACGGGCAAATTCATCGAGACGTTCTTCATCATGACCCGCAAGATCGTCCCAGCCATAACGTGTACTGGTTTTACTGATCCCGATGCGACTCTGATCGGCGGTTAAGCTGCCACGATTGGCAAAATAGCCTGGCCAATTTTCTTCACAGGTCAGGTAAGTGCCCCAAGGCGTGTAGCCATTACCACAGTTATTTAAGGTGCCGCGTGCTTGGCTGCCATCGGGAGAATAGCGGGTTTCGAGTAGGGAAGAGTAGGCCAGAGGACCGCTGATATCCATCACAGTCGCGCCAGTGAATCGACGGTTATGACCATCATTACTGACGACTTCCCATTGATTATTCATCAGTTTTATACGTACAACCGACACGCCATGGGCGTTAATTTCTTTGCGCACTTCATCGATCACAGTGCGAAGACCAGAAGTGGGGTCAAATGTCTGGCCCGTAGGATGCAAGGCATCTTCGTCAATGTATTCGTGGTTAATGCAGAGTAGACCGTCATCACCCGCATCATTTAATGGGAAGAAATGCATGCCATCGTGGTGCATACCCACTGAGTTGGCTTGGTCATCGGCCGTATTACTACCATCGTTTTTCCATGGCGTCGCTTTTGCGTTTAATGGCGTGCCCCAAGGTGCTAACACCTGCGCTGTGTAACCTTCAGGCACGACAACCGCATCTAAGCGAGAACCCGCAACCGATGTAAAGTTAAGCTTAGCGCTACTTTTAGTCGGTGGCACTGGCGTGACTGGATCGACAGGTTTAGGAACAGTTTCATTGTCTGAACCACAAGCGGTTAAGCCAACACTGGCAAAAGCTGTCATAGCGCTGAGGCCTAAGCCACTTTTTACGAAATTACGGCGAGATAAATGCTTATCTAACACTTGATTAAAGGGGTCATTATTACTTTTATTATAAAGTGTAGGATCAAAGGTGGCCTTACTCATATTTTACTCCGGCTAGTACGATGAATTGAATTTCGTGCCTAAGGCTAAAGTACCAATATGACAATAAAGCTGATTTTATATTACAGTAATAATTTAAAGAGCAACCAAGCTTATATGTTTTAATAGTGTTGAATTAGTTTCGGCGAGTATTTTAGGGGGAGGTAAATCTTAAAATAATATTAATTAGATTTATTGCTCTAAATTTATATATTTTAATATAATTCAAAGTGTTAATTTATATAACTATCTAATGTGTTTCCATTAATACTTATTAGTTCTGTACATTAATGTCCTTTGAATGAAATCCTTTTCCTTCTTAGAAGAATCAAGTGAAGTCTATTTCTCAGGTTAAACTTCAGGCTAAAACGAGAAGTTAATGCTTGACCTGTGATCGTTAAGTTTCAGTCTTTTGGTTTTAAATAATGACGAAGTGAGCGCGGATCGGTATGTCCGGTTCTGGCCATGATGTACAAGTGATCTTTATTATTTTCATGCAGTTGTGTTACGCAACCACTGCGCAAACTGTGAGCGCCATAAAATTTGGCGGGCAGTCCTGCTTTAGTACAATATTTTTTAATGATGCGATAAATATCATCGCCGGTAAGGAAACCACTATTTCTATTCAGTAATGAACAAGATCCGGAATGTCGGTCTTTCATTTGATACGGACGTAAATTTTTTCCATCACGGGAAAGCGATCTAAATAAATGTCCGTCTTCAATATTGGCTAACGATAACCAATTTTTCACGGCGTCGAGTGCTGCAAAGGGTTCATGGTCTGGCAGGTCTTTCCATTCCCGTTGGCCTTGCTGATTACTCTTCGAATAGGGCAGGCGCACTTTTAATTTGTTACGCAGAAAACTGACATACTGAACTTTTATATCTGCCAGTTCAGAACGACGAAACCCACCTTGTAATCCTAATTGAATTATCGCTTTGTCCCGCGCTCGGGTTAATGGCTGTACTTGCTCATCGATAGCTTGGATCAACATTTCCACTTCATCATACATAATGGGTTGTTGATCATAGTCACTCACATGCCGAGATTGATTTCTGCTCAAACCGCGCATTACTCTGATCACCAGTGGATGTTCGGTGGGCGAATGAAATCCCGCTTGAATATGATGGTAGCGAATTGCTGCCAACCTTGTAGTTAATGTTTGCTTTGAAAGTTGAACGCCAGTGCTTTCTTGGATTAATTCTTTTTGATGACCAATAAATGAAATGACGCTTCGTGGATCTGCGGGTAGGGCCTGAAGTTGGTGCTCGGCACAATAACGGCTAAATACACTAAAGCTCGTATTATAAACACGGCGAGTGTTCACTGAAATTTCGTATTCAGTTTCTTCGGCGGCGCTTAAATAATCACTTCGAACAGATTGGGGTAGGAAAGACTCTTCAAAAAAACGTGGCTGTTCAGCACGGTTATTATGGTGATGATCTGAGCCAGTCGCTCTTTCATTCGATATATTGGCGTTATTTTGAGCATTACTATTTGTCCGGATCATTTTAGACATGCCGTTGAAGTCACCTGATATCGAATTAAGAAGGCGTAATTATACGCAAATCATAGCTGTATCTACCAGTGATAATCGTCATTATCACTGGTAGAGTGCTTATTTGTTTAAATAATCATCTTTTATCAGAGGAGGGGCATTAAATAACATTTAGCTGGATTATTTAGTTTAAAAAACAGCCAAGATAAACCTATTCTAACAATGGCGATTAATTAAGCGGATATAACAATAAAGGCAATGATAGTATGAAATTCGTACTTTCTCTATGCAGTGTTGGTTAGCCACAGACGCATAATTTTAAAGAATGGTTTAACCATTCTATTGGTCTACATGAATGGCATGCCCTAAACTTGGCTTGCGTGTCGGGTGAAATTTAAGCTAATAACGACAACCGCTTATCTGATACTTGACGTGATATGCGTTCAGCTATTTCTGCCTAAGGCAAATAGAAGCATAAGGGATCGATTCCCAGTCAATAAAATGGTTGAACCATATATTAATACTTGTCGATTTGTACTAGCATGAGAGGTCCCATTTATTTCATCCGCATTAAACGCATACTTAACTAAAGAAACGTATTTATGGAACCGCAAGCTTGGATATATCAACAAGACAAACCGACAGCAGGAAGAAAATTATTATTGCTTGAGGAAGCAGAATTAATTTTTGCCTTACCCTTAATTTATCGCCTTATCAATCTTGAAGCTGTGGCATCTAAACCAGATTGGTTTTGTGACGCTGAGTTACAAACGGTTTTCTATACAGAGTTGGTGACACAATTAAATGAATTGGTCCGATTACGTAAAAAGACACAGCGACTCGACAACGAGCTTAAGAATGTAAACAAAATGCTCAATCAGTATTTTACTGATTTGGGTTGGCGCATGGTTCGTAAAGAGCTATCTCAAATAAAAAAGCGTCAGAAAAAATCCCATATAGAGGTAAGTAGGGATATTATTCAGAGATTAAAGCGTTATATGGAGACACAAAAGTTAGACAGTTTTGATCAGGCGATTGATAACTTATTGTCAGAGCATGATGCCGATATCTCACAAAGCCATTTGCAGCATCCAGATGACCTAGATGACAATATGAGTGTCGACGATATGTTTGATGAATAATCTCTGGCTTGTCTCGTCCTGAAATAAAATGGGCAGAGTTAAGTTTTGTAGACCTTTATTTTGACGTCGCAATATCGCCTAAAATGGATTTGTTAATAATCGCTTAAATGAGCAAGTAAGCCGTGACTTATCTGTGCAGACACGTAAAATTGCTGTTAAGTTTAAAGGGATATTTTAAGTTTAAGACTCGGTAACATGGGGCATCAGAAATGAGTGTAAGCATTGAAAATTATAGGAAAATTGCTGTCCTGTGCCGAATTGAGCCTGGCTGTCTCGGACCAGATGGTGTGGATCATATTGAGGCTTTTTGTGCTTTGGCCCAGAAAGCGATGCAACATTTCGACGTCGATGTTGGCACTTGGTTGCTGATCCCAAGATACGATAAAACCTTGGATGAGATGCAATACAGTGTTGCCAATAAATTACTTTCCCGCGAACAAGCGACTAAATATCTTGTCTCTATCGGACGTGATATTGATAGTTTTGAAGAAAGATTTCAGGATAAACTCACCTCGCTGATTAATTTATACCTTGCGAGAAAACCTTAAACTGAAGACTGCATGCGGCCGAGATTAACCTAAGCTCTAGCCTCGGCGCTTATATTATCCATCGCTCATTTTTTAAAGTCGTTTTTATTTTCGCATTCAAGTTTTTATAAAAACAGTCAATTACTTCTTATAAAATCAATAGATTAACTGTCATACTTTATCTGCGGCATCATGATTTTCAACCGATAAATTCAGCTCCAAAACTCAGTTGTCGGTAATTAACTCCGTAAAGTACCTCAAAATTTGCTAGACTAGTCGACTCACTTAATGCTGAATCTTTTTCTTGCGGTATACCCAAATTTTTTGGGTGGTAAGGATGAGTGTAAAGGACGGTTGATGTTCAATCCCATTCCAGAAACCAATCCATACATTAGTTTGTTGCAGCAGGATTTCGGGTTTTCTGAATTTCGGCCTGGCCAAGCACAAACGATAACACAACTGTTGGCGGGGAAGTCGAGTTTAGCGATTTTTCCGACGGGTTCAGGTAAATCCCTTTGTTATCAATTTACAGCATTGCAGTTACCCCATTTGAGTTTAGTGATTTCGCCTTTACTCGCCTTGATGAAAGATCAGCTGGAGTTTTTACAATCTAAGGGAATTCATGCGGCCAGCATAGATTCAACCTTAAGCGCCGAGCAGAGTCAGCAAGTGATGGCTGATGCGCGCTCTGGCAAGCTGAAAATCTTGATGGTGTCGGTGGAACGTTTCAAAAATGAACGTTTTCGGCAATTTATTCAATCGGTTCCGCTGTCCATGCTGGTCGTCGATGAGGCGCATTGTATTTCAGAGTGGGGCCATAATTTTCGGCCCGATTATCTTAAATTGCCCGACTATCGGCGTGAGCTTGAGATCCCATTGGTACTGTTATTGACGGCCACAGCAACACGTAAAGTGAAACTGGATATGGCCAAGCGCTTTGATATTGCGCCTGAACACATAGTGCAAACGGGATTTTATCGACCCAATTTAGATTTGACTGTTCTGCCTGTATCAACGCAAGAGAAGAATGCCTTACTGGTTCAGCAGATTGCATCTTTCTTAGGTGCCGGCATTGTGTATGTAACTTTGCAGCAAACCGCCGAAACGGTCGCACGACTTTTGAGCCAACAAGGTATAGTCGCCAGTGCCTATCATGCTGGATTTGAAGATGAAAAACGTCAACAAATTCAAAATGATTTTATGCAGGATAAGCTGCAAGTGGTAGTGGCAACCATCGCTTTTGGCATGGGAATCGATAAGAGCAATATTCGTTTTGTGATCCATTACGATTTGCCTAAATCCATTGAAAACTACAGCCAAGAAATCGGCAGAGCAGGGCGTGATGGTGCGTTATCCCATTGTGTCACTTTGGCCAATCTTGACGGGCTCAATACCGTTGAAAATTTTGTGTATGGCGATACGCCGGAGCGAGAAGGTATAACACAAGTCATTGAGGCTATTCGACTTGAACAAGATTCCGGTCAGTGGGAATGTCAGCTCAATGGCGTGTCGACGGCGAGTAATATTCGCCAGTTACCGTTAAAAACGTTACTTGTGCAGCTAGAAATTTTAGGTGTGGTTAAGCCGTTATTCGCTTACTACGCTGACGTTAATTACAAGTTTTTGGTCGACAAACACGCCATTCTGAGCCGATTTAATCCCGAGCGGCAGGCGTTTTTGACGCAGATTTTTAATCATACGCAGATGAAGAAAATATGGGGCGCGTTAGATTTTGATGCCTTGTACAGTGCGACGGGTCATGAGCGCAGCCGCGTGTTAGCCGCGCTGGAATATTTAGCTGAACATCAGTTGATTGAATTAGAGACTAAACGAATTACCGATGTTTATCGGGTGGATGTTGCCGCATTAGCGCGTCCCGAACTCATCGATGAGCTGTACCATTATTTTATTGATAAAGAGCAGAAAGAAATTGCGCGAATAGCACAGTTAGTCCGCTTTTTTGAGCTTGAGACGTGCTTAAGCCACAATCTATCCCGTTATTTTGATGATAATGAGACGCCAGCGGTCTGCGGTCATTGCAGTGTTTGCCGCGGCAATATTGCTAAGTTGCGCTATTCGACGGAACCGACTTGGCCGACAGATCAGCAGATATTGGCTGATTTGCGTGAGTTGAAACATCATTTAACGGCTAAAGGCATTGATGCTTTGTCACTCGATACCTATTGTCGTTGCCTCGCTGGCATGTCGGTTCCTTTAGTGAGTCGTTTTCAAGTGCGTAAGTTAAGTGGCTTCGGCCGCTGTGAAAAATTGAGATATGCTGAAATTAAACAGAAAGTTGAGTCACTGTTGTCGCAACTAGATGATAAAAGAGTTGAACATGAATAAGGCCGTAAAAAAGATGTTAGCCACCCATGAACATTTAGTTCACTCTGAAGGTGTGACTGTGGTTTCCCATATGCAAAGGGAAAAGGCTGACTGGGTACAACATACTGTTATGATTGAAGATTGTGATGTACCGTTTAAATTCAGACGGGTGAAAAAATATCGTAATCTGCAAGGGCAAAAGATCAATGTCATCTATTACCCAGAGACAGAAACTGTGGCGGGTTTTGAAATAGAAATCATGCAAGTCGTTAGAATTAAACGATTCTAGTTAATGTTCTTCGAGTCTTTGCTTTTATCAACCAGCAAAGACTCGAAGCGCATTCGATTGATGACTCGAGCGTTAAAATCGTGCTACTTACTTGGAATATTGATAGGTTGAATCCACTTTCCACGTTCTGAAACGCAGTTCCGCGCCTTCTGGTAGATAAAATACCTTAGGTAAACGACTGTCGTAGCGCATTTTCAGTTCACCCGGAATACGTACAAAAGCCTCTTTCTTCGCCAGTTCGAAACAGGCCATCATAGTGCTCGGCCCTTCAGCGATTTCATCCACTTGATAGTAGTTATAACCCCAACCTTGTACTGTCAGTTCCTTCAATTCCCCGTTTAATCCATGCTTATTGCAATCGACCATTTGAGTCTGGCCAATTTGGATTTCTATCATGTAATCATCTTCGTTTTCTAACTTAGGCAAACTCAAAATGTGCTGCACCATACCAGCCGCCGGAGTAGGGAACATCTTAGTCGCTTCCTGTGTGCTGTAATCTTTTGAGTCAAAACGTTGAATGCTGATCATAGGCGCATCTAATCCTGTTGGGTGTGGCGGGCTGACTGCCGCAGCATTGAATGACAATAATGCAAATGCAAGGGGAACAGTGCTAACGCTAAATAAGGTCTTCAATTTCATCTTGTTTCTCCTAATCGAACTGAATGGATGTCGACAAGTTTGTCGTTGTTCTTCCCCTATAAACGCGGCAGAGATAAAAAAGGGTTAAATTATTCAATAAAAAATCGATTTTTACCCAAATAATTTTTATCCATCTGAATAATAAGGGTTAATTTCTCTTTCAAATGACTTATTATGTTAAGTTCGGTGCTATTTCAATTATTTGCTGTGGCTGTTTAATGACTCATATCATGCGAAAAATATACGAAACAGCCTAGATAAAAACCTTAAAACTTGGATTTCAACTCGTTCTGAAAAACCGATTCTGAGTCTTTCTACAACTGCGTAAGGCTGCAATAAAGCCAATCTTACTCTGCTGACTCAGCTGTTTTCACACATAAATCAAACGCTAATCCATTAAACCTTGCCTGATATCCTTTGCCTAGTCTAGCTGCCTATCTTAATTCACATATCAGCGTCTCGACTCGTGACAGGAGTACTGGTGCATTATGGGGATCCGCATGTATGTTTAAAAGTTTGAAAACGGTATATCTTGATAAATGGTTAATTTGATCTTCATATATTTTGATTTTCAAACTATAATTCTGGCAACACGTTTTTTATCATTGATAGCGATGGACATGGAGTAGGAATTACACAATGAAATCAACTACAGCCGAGCAAGCGACAGGGCATCAAGCTACTGCCCACCGCCAAGAGCACTCACTCGCCCAGTGGCAACACTCCCATCACTTTTCGAGTCAGAACCGCGATGGCGAAAAGAACACGCGCTATGTACTGTATTTAACTGTGATCACTATGGTGGCAGAAATTGCTGCCGGAACCATTTACGGTTCTATGGCATTGCTCGCCGACGGTTGGCACATGGGCACCCATGCAGCGGCCTTTATGATCACCCTGTTTGCCTATTCCTATGCTCGTAAACACGCTAACGATCCTGCCTTTGCCTTTGCCTTTGGCACAGGTAAGGTGAGTGTGCTTGGCGGTTACACCAGTGCAATAGCCTTAGGTTTAGTGGCATTGGTGATGTTGATTGAATCGGGAATGCGGCTGATCAGTCCTGAGCAAATTCATTTCAACGAAGCTATTTTTGTGGCCGTTATTGGTTTAAGCGTCAATATACTGAGTGTGTTTTTACTTAAAGATCATCATACCCACGACCATGGGCACGCTCATGGTCATAGTCACGGTCATGATCATAGTCACGACCATGATCATGAAGACGAACATGCTCACGCGCATCATAACAGCCAAGCAAACCCCCATGACGATCATGCCCATACAGCGCATTCACATGATGCGGAGCTGCACCCGCACCATGACTCACATGCACACGATGAAAGTCATCATGATCACAGCCATTGCCAACATGAACAGGACCATCAACATAGTGCTGAGCATGAGCATGAGCATGAGCATGAGCATGAGCATGAGCATGAGCATGAGCATGAGCATGAGCATGTGCATGAGAGCCAGAAAGCCCACGGTGGCCATGATCACAACTTACGTGCGGCCTATTTTCACGTACTGGCCGATGCGTTAACGTCGGTGCTGGCCATCGCTGCCTTGTTGTTTGGTAAATACATGGGACTAACTTGGCTCGACCCGATTATGGGGATTGTCGGCGCTGTGATTATCAGCCGTTGGTCTTGGGGACTCATTCAGCAAACCAGCCCTATTTTGCTGGACGGCGGCGTTAAAGCATCATTGCAGCGTAAGGTCGTGGAAACTCTTGAGGCCGTGCCGGATCATCAAGTGGCCGATTTACATCTTTGGCGAGTGAGCGCCGATCACCATGCTATTATGGTGTCCATCGTGTCCCATTCACCGAAAGATGTCAGTTATTTTAATCAGTTACTGTCACAATTTCCTGAGTTGGCCCATATCACCATTGAACTCCATACTTGCCGTCAGCGCGAGTGTATGGCTAAGGAAGCCTAATGACTGTTGAACATCATCATTTATCAAACCTGCATTCAAGTGAGCCACATACGACTGCTCACTCAACAGCTGGACATTCAACTGATCATGCATTAAATCATGTGATTATTGAATTTTACGAAAAGCTGTCATCTTGGGAGCATGCCATTGTACGTGACAAAGGTTTTAGTCTGTCGCAGGTGCACACGATTGAGTTACTTGGCGTGCATGGCGCCATGCGGATGAAGGAATTGGCGGACAAGATTGGTGTCACAACGGGCACATTAACGGTTCAAATCGATAAAATGGTGGAGGCACAGTGGGTCGTGCGACGCCCCCATGAAACCGATCGCCGTTCGATTCTGGTGGAGTTAACCGATAAGGGGCAAGCCTTGTTCCTTGAACATGATGCTCTGCATCTACAACTCACCACAGATCTCACCGCAAAAATGAGCAGTGAGGAACGAATCGTGCTGCTTAATTTGCTGTCACGCATGAATAACGAGTTTTAATTTACCTTACGTCATCGACTAAAAAGCGTCCCTCGTGGACGCTTTTTTATAGCACGACATCTTTAAAAACGCGATTCATTCTAGATTAATCATCAGCTATTACAGTACCTTACCTTTTGTTACATTCTTGTTGGATTAATAGTTGAACTGGATATTAATTAAGGTAATGTAAGGGCAGATCTCAAGATGGACTTTGTATAAAAGGAATAGAATGAATAATAAATTACTGCCTTGGTGCATTGCAGGAGTGCTCGGAATGAGCGGTCAACTTCACGCAGAAGAAGATAAATATATTTGGTTGGAAGATGTTGAAGGCGCTAAGCCTATGGAATGGGTAAAAACCCAAAATGCCACATCGGCCGCCGAAATTAAAGCCTTCAAAGGTTTTGATACCTTAGTGGCGAATAGCCTCGCCATCCTGAACGATAAAGAACGCATTCCCTACGCCACTCATATTGGCGACAAGTTATACAACTTTTGGAAAGATGACACCCAGGTGCGCGGCATTTACCGTCGCACCACAATGGAAGAATATGCCAAGGCCGATCCTAAATGGGAAACCGTGCTCGATATCGATGCCTTAGGTAAAGCCGAAGCCGTCAATTGGGTATTTAAGGATATTAGCTGTCAATATCCCGAAAATGAGCGCTGTTTTGTCTCATTGTCTCGCGGCGGTGCCGATGCGGTGGAAGTGCGTGAATTTAATCTCAACACTAAATCCTTTGTTGCTGCCAAAGATAAGCCATTCTTTTTAAAAGAAGCCAAATCGAGCCTGAGCTGGATAGATAAAGATCACGCCTTTGTCGGTACTGATTTTGGTGATGGCCAAAGCATGACGGATTCTGGATATCCAAGGGGCCTTAAACTGTGGCAACGCGGCACGCCACTCGACCAAGCTAAGCCTGTTTTTACCGGCGATAAGGCTTCAGTTGCAGTCTCAGGCTGGGTGTTATTCGATGACAAAACCCCACTGAGTTTAGTCACCGAAGCGCATACTTTTTATACCGCCAGCCAATATGTGTACCAAGACGGTAAACTTATTGGATTGCCCTTACCGCAAGATGCTGAGATTAAAGGTTATTTCAAAGGTAAGTTATTCATTGAGTTAAAGAGCGATTTAACCAATCAAGACGGCAACTTTAAGCAAGGCGCGGTCGTGTATGCCGATGTGGCGGATCTTATCGCTCAAAAAGCCAAGTTCAGTTTATTTGTGAGCCCGACTCAAACCGCATCGATTGCGCAGCTCAGTTTTAGCAAGAGTGCAATTTTTGTTAATTGGCTCGATAACGTGAAAAGTAAATTAGTGCGTTATGAGCAAGACGAAAAGGGCGCTTGGCAGAGCACTCACGTACCGTTTGAAGCGAATGGCGCCTTGACTGTAATGGATGTTGAGCAAGACAGTGATGATTTCTTCGTGAATTACACTAGTTTTCTTGAGCCTTCAAGTCTCTACACTGTGAATGCCAAAACCTTAAATCCAAAGAAAATTAAAGGTATGCCGCAACAGTTTGCTGCGGACAAGTTTAAAACCGAGCAATACTTTGCGACGTCTAAAGATGGCACTAAAGTGCCTTATTTTGTGGTGATGGCTAAGGATCTTAAGTTAGATGGCACCAATCCTACGCTACTTTACGGCTACGGCGGGTTTGAAGTGTCGCTGCGTCCTTCTTATTCGGCCACCATTGGGAAGAATTGGTTAGAGCAGGGCGGCGTCTATGTGTTATCCAACATTCGTGGCGGTGGCGAATACGGCCCTGCTTGGCATCAAGCGGCGTTAAAGCAAAATCGACATAAAGCCTATGAGGATTTTGAGGCAATCGCTGAGGATTTGATTGCCCGTAAAATCACCTCAAGCAAACATTTAGGCATCCAAGGCGGCAGCAACGGCGGCCTGTTAATGGGCGCGGCATTTACCCGCAGACCAGATCTTTATAATGCTGTCGTGTGCCAAGTACCTTTACTTGATATGTTTAGATTCAATAAGTTATTAGCAGGTGCTAGCTGGATGGGCGAATACGGTAACCCAGATATTCCTGAGGAATGGGCGTACATTAAAACCTACTCTCCGTACCATAATCTGCATAAAGACGTGCATTATCCAAAGGTCTTTTTCACTACTTCTACCCGTGACGACAGGGTTCACCCAGGTCACGCCCGTAAGATGGTCGCTAAGATGAAAGACATGGGGATTGATGTGTTGTACTACGAAAATATCGAAGGGGGCCACGCCGGCGCTGCAGATAATAATCAAGCTGCGGAACTTAATTCAATGGCGTTTGCCTACTTACTACAGCAATTACGATAATCACCGCCGGGTTAACATAAGTTGTTAACAAGTTGGTGATAAAGCCGAGCAATGCCCTAATAGGTTGGGGAGCAAAAAACGGTCGAACTGATTGAGGTTCGGCCGTTTTTTTTACTTTGTTTTTTAATTGTTAACATTATCCACAGATAATTTGAGCCATTACCAAGAGCTTGCTACTATGGCGAAAAAATTTGACCGTTACAGCCTAAGATTACCTTAAGAATTGTAAGTTAGTCTCGGCATACAACTAATTTGAGTGAGAGCTATCAGTGCTAGCAAGATTTAAGACTCTATCGGTGAATCGATTCACTTTTATCACAGCGTTATTTTACGTTTGTATTTTCAATATCCCACTATTTGGCATCATTAAAAAAGGCATCGAAAAACAACCGGATGTCGATCCAATCTTCATCGCTACTATGCCGTTGTTTTTAGCCTTTGCCCTCAGTTTTGTGTTTTCCTTATTTACGGTGAAGTACCTCGTTAAGCCGTTTTTCATCATACTCACCTTATTGTCATCGAGTGTGTTCTTCGCCGCCTATCAATACAATGTCGTGTTTGATTACGGCATGATAGAAAACACCTTTCAAACCAATCATGCCGAAGCGCTGATGTATGTGAATTTTGCTTCGATAATGAATATGGTACTGACAGGGATTTTACCTGCGTATCTTATCTATAAGGCCGATATTCAGTACCAGCCTTTCTTCAAAGAGTTACTGCATAAAGTGCTGTTTATGCTGGCGATGTTGGCGGGACTCGGCATTATTGCTTTCTTTTATTTCCAAGATTATGCCGCCTTTGGCCGCAACAACGACGAGCTAAAACGTTATATCGTGCCGACGTACTTTATTGGCGCTGCGTCTAAGTACATTAATGTGCATTATTTGCAAACGCCGATTGAATATCAGCAACTGGGTCTTGATGCCAAAAATGTCAGTGCCAACCCTAATGGTAAACCTAACTTATTAGTGCTTGTGGTCGGTGAAACCGCGCGGTCTATGAATTATCAGTATTATGGTTATGACAAGCCAACCAACGCCCATACCCAAGATCAAGGCTTGATTGTCTTTAAAGATACCAGTTCATGTGGCACTGCAACGGCTGTTTCTCTTCCTTGCATGTTCTCGCGCATGGGACGGGAAGATTACGATTCTCGCCGTGCCTATGCCCAAGATACTGCGGTAGATGTGTTGAACCATGGCGGGATTAAAGTGCAGTGGTTTGACAATGACTCTGGTTGTAAAGGCGTGTGCGATCAAGTTGAAAACATTACGATTGATTTGAACAGCGATCCTGAGTTGTGTACTGGCCAATATTGTTTCGACCAAGTGTTACTCAACAAATTAGATGAAACCTTGGCCACTGCAGAACGCAAAGATACTGTGATTGTGTTGCATGTGATTGGTAGCCATGGACCGACGTATTTCTTACGTTATCCACCGGAGCACCGTAAGTTCACACCGGATTGTCAGCGCAGCGATATCCAAAACTGTAGCCCAGATGAGCTGATGAACACCTACGACAACACCATTTTATATACTGACTACATCATCAGCGAAGTGGTGAAAAAGTTACAAAATCAGCAAGATAAATTTGATCCTGCCATGTTGTATCTCAGCGACCACGGCGAGTCTTTAGGTGAGAAGGGCATGTATTTACATGGCGCACCTTACAGCATTGCGCCAATTGAACAGACGAGTATTCCTATGCTTGCTTGGGTATCTGAGGACTTTAGTAAAGATAACCAATTAGACATGGCCTGTTTAGCTGAGCACGCGGCGAAGGGCGGTTTCTCCCATGACAATTTATTCGACAGTCTTTTAGGCCTAATGAATGTCAAGACCGAGGTATATCAGCCTAAGTTAGATATCTTTGCCAGTTGCCGAGGTTAATTAACCCATTAACTCGTCAATATTGAGTCGCTAACATTATCGTGCGACTCAATGTTATCTTGTGACTCAGTATGATCTACTGGCCATAAGTTATTGAGTGATACCTCGTTAGTTTGTCGTAGTCGTTCCAAGTATGAACTTCAAAGAGGATGGCAACATCCTCTTTTCTTTTGCTCCCTATCATAATAATTGATTTCTCCCATATCCAAACTGAAGCACTTGAGTTAACTTAATGCATACAAAAACATAACAAGTCTATGGTTCGCGATTTATGTCTTCTACTGCAGAAAATAAAGAGCTTGATTCTGCCGCGCAAATTTTGCGTTTGGCCGTACCGCAAATGTCTGCCCTCGATATCCCCGTTACACCTGAAAACTACACTGTTTGGTATGAATATTTTGCAGGGACAAATCTCGATTTAAACCGTGCGATTGATGGCTTTCTGGCAAATTCGGTCTCTTTTACCAAGGAGGTCAACACCAGCCTGTATAAGAACTTTATTCAAGAACAGTCACCCGAAGTGATTGAAAATGTGCAGATTGAAACGCAAATCCTGATCAATAGTTTGTTAAGTAAAATCAGCCAGTTGAGTCAAGGCACCGCGGCGTTTTCAGGTTCATTAGCCGAGTTTGGTTTACGCCTACAGACGAATCCCGACATTAATACCTTAAACGAGCTGGTTGACGGTGTAGTCGATGAAATGCAGATGCTACTCATCAACAACCGTGAGATGGAGCAAAGCCTGTGCACCATGGGCCAAGAAGTGCAAAATCTTAAATCGGAAATGGAAAACCTGAGCCTGGCAGCGATGACTGACCAATTAACCTCGCTGCACAATCGCCGTGCCTATGAGTTAAGTATTCAAGATCAAATCTACCTCTCCCAAGATCACCAAACCCGTTGCAGTCTTTTGCTGATCGATATCGATAATTTTAAAGCTTTTAATGATACCTATGGCCATTTAACCGGCGATAAAGTGTTGGCCTATGTCGCATTAGCCTTAAAACAATGTGTGCGAGGGGATGACTTTGTGGCGCGCTATGGCGGCGAAGAATTTGTGGTGGTGTTACCGAACACTCATTTTCACGATGCATTACAAGTGGCTGAAAATTTACGGGAACGTATTTCTGAGCGCCGCTTAACCATAGGGAAAGACAAAAAGCTTTCCCTTGGCGCAATTACTGTTTCGATTGGTCTCGCTTCATTACAGCAAGGCGACGATGCAGAAACCCTCTTCAGCCGCGCCGACAAAGCGCTGTATCAAGCTAAGGCCGAAGGCCGTAACTGCGTGAGAGGATAAATAGGTAGGGGATTTACGGCTGAGTTTTTGCTGGTTCAGTTACCATAAGCAGGTTAATTTTGCTGCGTTTATTCAGCCAATGGTTCACGACTTAGGCTCATTACCCATACTCTTCTCAAGCATCCTGACATTTTAAGTGATTAATAGATAAGACTAAGTTGCATAAAAATTGAACTTTGTGGTTGTACTATGGATTTCAGCAGATGTGATAACAAAACGCCGCAAATCATTGCGGCGTTTTTGTCAGTTTGGATAGGCGCTATTTATCAATGGGCGGTTTTAAATCCATATGCATTTTGATCAAATGCTCCTCCATGTCGAAGCTCACCTTAAAACCGAGACTCTTGGCAAGGCTTGCCATATTGCGATTTTCGAACATGGTAAAGCCGGTGAGCACAGGCGTATCGTTAGCTTGATAATACTTAATCAGTTTTTCGAGCAACAACTTACCTAAACCTATTCCTTGATGATCGCCGCGCACTGCCATGGCAAACTCGGCCTCGGTATTGTCGGGGTCGATGGACGCACGCACCGCACCTAAGGTGATGTCATCCCCATCGGGGCCTTTGGCGGTGGCGATAAAGGCCATCTCACGGGCGTAATCGATTTGAGTTAATACCGCCATTTCTTCATGGGTCATTTTCGACCGCACCCCAAAATAACGTTTGTATCTGTCTTCATCGGATAACGAATTATCAAAGGCCAAATGCTTGGGCTCATCTTCGGGAAGAATCGGTCTTAGCATCACCTTTAGGCCATTTTTAAGCTCGGCAACTTCTTCTAATTCCTTCGGATACGGCATGATGGCCATGCGCGATGAACTGTCGGCATTGGCATCGTGCAAACGGATATTCACATCAAGCAGCGTGATGTTTTCACCCGCGGCTAATACTGGGTTTAAATCCAACGAAGCGATTTCGGGGCAATCGATAATGATGTGGGATATCTGCGTTAGCATCACGCACAGGGCATTCATGTCTAAACCGAGCGGTAAATGCCTGTCCTTCAACTTATGGGTTTTTAACGCTTGGATCACCATGTAACGCGCCAGTGCCATATTCAGTGGCGGCAGGGCAACGGCGGCGTCATTAGTGGGATCCCATTCAGAACCGCCTTCACCCAAACAAATCGCTGGACCAAAGACGGGATCGCTTATTACGGCAACACGGATTTCCTGTGCGCCAGCGGTCAACGCCATCTTTTGCACTATCATGCCTTCGATAATGGCTTCGGGATTGGCTTGATGCACCCTCTGGGTAATCGCACTCGCGGCGTGGCGGATATCTTCGGCCGAGGTTAGATTGAGCATCACTCCGTGCACATCGGACTTATGCAAGATGTTCGGAGACTGCACTTTTAATGCTAAGGGATAGCCCGCCTCATTAGCGATGGCGACCGCTTCATCGGCATCTTTCACAAACCAAGTGTCTATCGTGTTCAGTCCATAGGCGCGCAAAATAGGACTTGCCTCGTGGGTTTCGAGTACCGATTTACCTTTCGCTTGAGCCGCTTGCAGTAATGTGCGCGCCGTGTGGCTATCGGTAGGAATATTGTCGGGGATCGATTGCGGTACTTCTTGCAGCAGTTTTTGGTTGCGGCGGTATTCAACCATGTGCATAAAAGCACCCACGGCGCCTTCGGGCGTACGATAGGTGGATATGCCGCCTTTAGTGAAGCGTTTTCGCGCCTGATAGGCTGAGTCTTCGCCGCTCCAGTTGGTCAAAATATTAAGGCGATTCTTTTTCGGATGCGCGTGGATCACGCTAATCAAGGCATCGGCGATTTCAACGCTTTCACCGAGCGCCGAAGGTGAGTGTAATACCAAAATGGCATCCAGCTCATTGGAATCCATCAAGATAGTCAAGGCTTTAGCATATCGTGACGCGTTCGCATCACCAATAATATCGATGGGATTTTGCCTTGACCAAGTATTAGGCAACACGGCCTCTAATTTCGCTATGGTGTCATCTGACAATTCAGCCAATTTACCGCCGCGCATAATGAGTTCATCCACCGCTAACACCGCGGGGCCACCACCATTACTGATAATGCCTAAGCGTTCACCTTGCAGCGGATTAGAATGCGCGAGGCTTTCAACCGCGGCAAAAAGTTCAATTAAGTCGTTAACCCGCAGCATACCCGCACGGCGAAATGCGGCTTCATATACGGCATCGTTACCGCCAACACCGCCCGTATGCAATTTTGCGGCGCGGGCACCTTCGGCGCTGCGGCCAGATTTAATCACCAAAATCGGTTTATTGCGTGAGGCGGCTCGGGCAGCGGAGAGAAAATGGCGTTTCTCATTCACAGAATCGATATAAAGCATGATGGCACTGGTGCGACTGTCGCGACCAAGGTAATCGAGCAATTCGTCAAAGTTAATGTCGGTGGCATCGCCCAGAGAGATAAAGGACGAAAAGCCAATACCTTTGTTATTAGCCCAATCGAGTACTGTTGTACAAATGGCGGCCGATTGAGACACGAAGGCAATTTTACCCGGTAGGGCGCTGGCATGGGCTAAACTGGCGTTTAATCCTAATGGCGGCAGCAACATACCTAAGCTGTTTGGCCCCAGAATACGCATCCCGTAACGCTTGGCATTTTGCATGGTCAGGTCGAGCAGACTCACGCCATCTTCGTTAAATTCCTGCGCCATGCCCGACGCCATAATTATCGCCACTTTACAGCCAAATTGCGCCAGGGTTTCAACGATGGCGGGCACACGGCAAGCGCGGGTACAGATAACAGCTAAATCGGGTTTGATGGGTAACGCTTCAATATTGGGATAGGCGAGCACGCCCATCACAGCCCGATATTTAGGGGTGACTGGCATGATAGGCCCAGAAAAACCACTGGAGAGCAGGTTTTTCATCAGCACATTACCCGCGCGTTTCTCGGTATTCGAAGCGCCGATAATGGCTACGGAAGTCGGTTTAAATAAGGAGTGTAATGTACGTTGACTCATAAGCGATTCCATCCCAATCAATGACGCTTCCAGTGTAACCTAGGGTATGAATACTGCACAGTTAAGTTTCGGGTTCTATAAAGGCAAGTTTATTAGCAAATCATGAATTTACAGCGATTTACTGAGGATTGGTGCCCAATACTAAGGATTTCAAGCGGGATAACTGCATTTTCCGCATTGCGACACGTAACAATGTGAAAAATTTCACTTTCATGTTTGAAAATCACCCAATATGAAACTACTTTTTAATCACTGTACAATTATTGTGAAGTCCATATGACATACAAGGATGGGGTCGTTGCGTTGCTCGCGGCAGGCGTTGGATATTTGCTGAGTTTAATCACCTTGTGGGCTATGGGGCCGATTATTTCTGTGTTGATTATGTTGCTGTGGCAATTTTATCAGCACAAGCAAATGCAGTCAGTTCAACAGCATGATGATAAGTCTTCAAACAACCAACTTGCCGCCGATTGGCAAGCTCACGTCAGTCTGTATCAAGAAATGATCACCACACTCAACAGTTGTGGATCTAACATTGACAGCGTACTTGCGGTGCAGGGCGATGCGGTCAATCTGCTGGGAGAGTCGTTTGATGGCTTAGGGCGGTTGATGACCGAGCAAACAGGGTTCATTTCCGCTCTTGTTCAAAGCACTGACGATGCTGAGTTATTCCATTCAGACCAAATGAAACAATTTGCCAATAATACCTCAATGACGTTAGAGCGCTTCATTCAATCCACTATAGAAATGTCGGCATCGACCATGGAGTTGTTGGAGAAAGTGAACCTCATCTATGAGTCTATGCCCCAAGCGATGAAGGCCTTGCAGGATATAGATCAGATCTCTTCCCAGACCAATTTACTCGCCTTAAATGCGGCAATTGAAGCGGCGCGGGCGGGTGATGCGGGCAGGGGATTTGCGGTTGTGGCCGATGAGGTGCGGGCTTTATCCACTCGCAGTGCAGGCTTTAGTGAAGGCATTCAAAAACAGCTTAGATCGATTCAAACTCAGA
This sequence comes from Shewanella sp. 1180_01, assembly GCF_052850535.1. Taxonomy (NCBI): domain Bacteria; kingdom Pseudomonadati; phylum Pseudomonadota; class Gammaproteobacteria; order Alteromonadales; family Shewanellaceae; genus Shewanella; species Shewanella sp. 1180_01. Next base: position 25,891 of record NZ_VXCT01000037.1, on the reverse strand, counting down.
TTGAGCAATTAACCGTACACGTAAGTAAAGTTGCTGCACAAGATATGACTTATATCATAGATGCAAAGAAGGATATTGATACTGCGCTAAGGCAGATTATCGTTAAAGCAGAGAAGGATTCTCAAGTGATCGAACGCATAGATTCATCGGCACATGAACTCGAACAGGCCATTTCAGATACGATCCGTGGCTTGCAGTTCAGTGATATCACCTCCCAAAGTCTGATTTATACCAATCAATCCTTAAGCCATTTAAAAGAGTCCCTCAATCGTGTTGCCACTATGTCACAACAGGAGTTTGGCATTCAAGGTGATGACATTTCGACACAAATGAGTCGCCTACGCCAGGAGACGCATAATCCCGTATCGAGGGATCAAATAACCTGTGGTGAAATTGAACTCTTTTAATTAGGGATAGCATAATGTCAAATATTAAAGTTATTTCATTGCCAGAGCGCTTTGACTTTTATTACCACAAGAAATTTACCAGTGATTATCAAGAGATGTTAATCCTCCCAGAGGTTAATCATATTATTTTAGATTTTAGCCGAGTGCTTTATTTGGATAGTTCTGCTTTAGGCATGATGGTACTGCTGCATCGAAAGGCGCAGGAGTTACATATTTCAACATCTGTCAAAGGGGCACATGGACAGGCGAATGAAATCCTAAATATCGCCAATATGCAGAAAATATACATCATAGAGTAACACTCGTTATGGTATCGATTACTCAGCCTGAACATTTTATATTAGTTGTCGATGATGATGCTATTGCGAGTCAGAGGATCAGTGACTTTATTCATGGCAAAGGTTACAACGTGATTGTTTGTAATGATCTCGAGGAGGTATTTTTTGAAATAACGCAAAATACGGTTGATTTAATCCTGATTAACTACTGGCTCAAAGATGGCACTGCACTAGCGTTACTGAATAAGTTGAACGAGGGAAAAAAAGAAACGCCTGTTATTGTGATGAGTGAGACTAAAGAAAGCCAAAACGTGTTAGCGTGTTTTAGTATGGGGGTATTAGATTTTGTCGTTAAACCGATCAATGTTGAAATATTTTGGTACAAAGTTGAATGCTTACTTAGCCGTGTGCAACTACAACATAAAGTCGAACAACAAAGAATTGAACTCGAAAAAATGCTTTATGAGAAGGCCAGAGAAGAACACATGGCCCGGCATTTGTTTGAGCACTTAGTTAATATTGATAATACTGATTTTGATTTTGTGCAGACCTACTGCCAAGCAAGTGCCCATTTTAGTGGTGATATTATCCTTAATGGCATGGCACCTAATGGCAATTTCTTCTTAATTCTCGCTGATTCAACGGGTCATGGCCTGAGTGCAGCCATGCCGATTATGCGCGTCGCGAGCACATTTAGAGCTATGGTTTCAAAGGGGTTTTCTTTAATAACGCTGATCTACGAGCTGAATGCTAAGGTTCATCGCGAGAATCCAGAAGACAGATTCGTAGCCTGTATTATTTTGGAAGCCGATTTTAATCGCAATAAATTACACATTTGGAATGGCGGTATGCCTCCTGTGTATATTCAGGCAGATGAACACGCCAAGTTACCGAATACTGATATTGAAGAACGACATATTTTAAGTTCAGATAGCCATAAAGCGATAGAACAATTTAAATCGACGAATATGGCACTGGGTATATTGCCGCCACATACGTTTATTGCTGATATTTTTACCGTTGATTTACCGATTAATGGCCATGCCTGTCTTTTTAGTGACGGTTTAATTGAGCAATATACCCATGAAGAACGCCCATTTGGTATTGATAAATTAAAGGAGTTGTTTATTAATTTATCCGGTGGCCTTACCCATTATTTGAATGAAAATATGCATGAGTACTGCTCTACTGAAAATATTGCAGATGATATTACGATTTGCACTTTAGATTTCGAGAAACTAAGCAGTTGGCATCAAAGTCGAGAAGTCAGCCGAGTGCAATCTATTATGGACGGTGAGTTTTGTTGGAATGTCAGCATCGCCGGACCTATGTTACTCAGCGCTGACTATTTAAGCTCATTAAATCAATTTTTAAGCATATTTGGCTTTGCCACTCATTTCTGCCAACGGGTTTTTACTGTCGTCGCAGAGTTATTTAGCAACGCCATTGACCATGGTGTACTAAAATTAGATTCACGGCTAAAAAACGATCCAGAAGGCTTCGAACTGTACCATAGTATTAGGGACAGTTTTGCTGACAGACTTACATCAAACGATTGGGTGAAAGTGAGCATTATCTGGCGCTCATCGAAAAACGAGTTACATATTAGTGTGAGCGACAGTGGAAAAGGTTTTACGGGTAATGAGAACATCATTGCTGATATTCCTCAGTTGTCTGGTCGCGGTATCTCACTGGTGAAAACATTATCTAAGACCTACGAATTAGTATCACCAGGAAATATAACGAAAGTCATAATGGAATAGGGCATGAGTAAAAAAATATTAGTGGTTGATGATTCCGCTGCGATTCGACAAATGGTCGAAGCGACCCTTAAATCGGCTAGCTACCAAGTGGTACTGGCCAAAGATGGCCGAGAAGCCCTTGATCTTTGTAATGGGCAAAGATTTGATTTTATCCTGACGGATCAAAATATGCCGCGAATGGATGGACTGACCTTAATTAAATCCTTACGTGCTATGTCGGCATTTATGCGCATTCCGATCATTATGCTCACGACGGAAGCGGGCGATGACATGAAGGCGCAAGGAAAAGCGGCAGGTGCGACGGGATGGATGGTAAAACCCTTTGATCCTCAAAAGCTGTTAGCGATTACGGCTAAAGTGCTGGGTTAACTGCAACGGGGTGCGCTATGTCCATCAATATGGCCGAGTTCCATCAGGTCTTTTTTGAAGAAAGTCATGAACATCTTGAAAATATGGAACAATTGCTATTGGCATTGGACCTTGCTTCTCCCGATCCTGAAGAACTGAACACGATTTTCCGTGCCGCCCACTCGATTAAAGGTGGCAGTGGTATTTTTGGTTTTACTGCACTGACCAGTGTCACCCATGTGATGGAAAACCTGCTGGATATGACCCGCAAGGGCAACTTCCAACTCACCTCATCGATTATCGATTTACTGCTGAGTACCGTTGATACGCTATCCCATATTTTGAGTCTGTACCGCGAAGAAGAACAAATTGATTGGCAGGAGGTTGAGTACAGTAAAAGCCAATTGGTCGCAGCGTTAAATGGCGAATCCTTTAGCTCATCGGTTGCAGTACGTAATGGCACTGATGTCGCTAACCCCCCTGTGACACCAACTCTCAATGCAGAGCCTTCTGCACCAGTGGAAACCGAGGATGAGCTGGGTTTTGGATTTTTCGAAGATGAAATGGAGCGCGATATTGTTATCGAAGGTGAAGACTTTGGATTTTTTGAAGAGGCTTATCAAGCTGAAGATATTAGCGTTGAGAGTTTAACATCTGAGGTTAGTGTCAGTGTTAATAGTACCGCAGAGCAGTTAGTTACTGCCTCTGATGATGAATTGGGTTTTGGTTTTTTTGAGGCATTAACCCCTGAATCCTTTGCCAATGAAATCGAATTACTGAGCTCAAAACCTGTGGAACCTGCGGCTGCTAAACCTGCCACTAATAGGGCGAATCAAGTTAAGGTGACCGCTAATACTCAAGCAAAACGTAGCATATTTAAAGAGAAGGAAACAGAACCCAAAGCACCTCCAGCAACCAGCGTGTCAGCAAGTACAAAGGTAACTCCAAGCTCAACTGCAGCACTCAATCCAGCCGTTACGCCAAAAAATACTCAAGCTGAGGTGAAAACGGCGACTAAAAAAACCGCCGCGTCAGCTCCGGATGCCACCTTAAGGGTCGAAACCTCCAAAATCGATACTCTGGTCAATCTGGCAGGCGAATTGGTCATAACTCAGTCTATGTTGACTCTAATCGGGAATGAGTTGACTGGCGAGATCGGCGAGCGGCTTAAGACTGCACTCAATGAATTGGAACGTAATACTCGCGAAATGCAAGAGGCAGTGATGTCGGTGCGTATGCTGCCGGTATCTTTTGTGTTTAACCGTTTCAATCGATTGGTGAGGGATCTTTCTGAGCAACTGGGTAAAAACGTCAATCTCGTGATTGAAGGCGGCAACACAGAAATTGATAAGGGCATGATTGAAAAGCTTGTCGATCCGCTGACCCACTTAGTGCGCAATAGCTTAGATCATGGCATCGAAAAACCCGGCATTCGTTTGGCAGCAGGTAAAGCAGAAATTGGGCAACTTTTTCTCAAAGCGAGTCAACGTGGCGGCAGCATAGTCATTGCTGTGTACGATGATGGCGCAGGTTTAAGTCGTGAGCGTATTATCCAAAAGGCGAAAGAGAATGGTATTGCTATCGCGGAGAATGCAAGCGACAAGCAAGTCTGGCAATTGATTTTTGCCGCAGGGTTTTCAACCGCGCAGGAAGTGACAGACGTGTCTGGTCGAGGTGTCGGTATGGACGTGGTGCGCCGAAATATTGAAGCCCTAGGAGGGAGAATCGATATCGACTCAGTGCAGGGCAAAGGCGCGACCTTTGAGATCCAATTGCCGCTCACCCTTGCGATTGTCGATGGTATGAGTGTGTCTGTTGGCAATCAGATCTACATTTTACCCTTAGTACACATCATAGAATCCATTCAGCCGCAAACCGAACAACTCAAATTTCTAGCCAAAGAAAGACTCCTAAAAGTGCGTGAAGAGTACTTACCTCTACTTAATCTTCATCAACTGATGGAGATTGAGCCCAAGGCTAGCACGCCAGAAGAGGGCATAGTGGTATTGCTCGAAAGCAACCACAAGCGCTTTGGCCTGTGCGTTGATGCCTTAGTTGGCCAGCAGCAAGTCGTGATCAAGAGTCTTGAAAAACATTACCGCAGGATCCCCGGAGTTTCCGGCGCCACCATCATGGGTGATGGTAGCGTTGCTTTGATCCTCGATGTCGAATCGCTTGCATTGCACATCAAAAATTAAGGAACAGCAAATGGAGAGTCGATCAACCATGGCCGCCAAAGTGGAATACAGTTCCCAGGATGAAGTCGAGTTTTTGAGCTTTGTATTGGGTGATGAGCACTATGCCCTCGATATTATGTCCGTGAAAGAAATTCGCGGTTATGAGCCTGTCACTAAAATCGCCAACGCCCCCAGCTTTATTAAAGGTGTGTTAAATCTGCGCGGTGACATAGTGCCCATAGTCGATTTACGGATGAAGTTTGCTGTTGGAGCAGCCACTTATAACGAGTTCACTATCGTTATTATGCTCAACGTGTTCGAGCGTATTGTCGGCATAGTGGTCGATGCCGTCTCCGATGTGATTAAGCTATCAGCGGAGGAAATCTTACCCGCCCCAGAATTTGGAGTGGCGTTCGATAGCCGCTACCTCAAAGGCTTAGCCACGGTCGAGGATAAGATGATCATTTTAGTAAATATTCAGGCTCTGATCAGCAGTGATGAGCTGGGTCTAATTGATGCAAATAGTCTGACTGATCAGGAGTAACAATAATGAGTATCTTCAAATTTTTTGGCAATGATGAAGCGCGTGAACAAAGGGATGAAGAGCGTCAGCGCTATTTTCAGCTACTCGATAATAGTGGCAATAGCTTCATGATTGCTGACAGTCAGCGCAATATCATCTATGCGAATAAAGCCGTTGTCCGTTTGCTGCAAGAGGCCGAGGACGATATTCGTAAAGAGTTACCTCAATTTTCGGTCGCTAAACTGATCGGCAGTAATATTGATATTTTCCACAAAAATCCAGCGCATCAACGCAATCTATTAGAACGTTTGACTCAGTCCCATACTGCACAAATCACCATTGGCAAACGTACCTTTAGGTTGATTTTGACGCCAATTATCACGGCTGAAAATAAACACTTAGGCACAGGTGTTGAGTGGATAGATCGCACCGAAAGTATCGAAGCTGAGCGAGCAACTCAACGCATTCTTGAAGCGCTCAATAATACCAGTACCAACGTTATGATAGCCGATGCTAACCGTACGATCATTTATATGAATCGCTCGGTCGAAACTATGCTACGCCATTCTGAAAGTGAGATCCGGCAAGCCTTACCGCATTTTTCTGTGGATAAAATCCTCGGTAGTTCGATGGATATCTTCCACCGCAATCCTGCCCACCAGGCGAGTTTACTCGATAAATTAGACCGCAAATATGAATCGCTGATTAAGGTCGCTAGTTGCCATTTCCGTTTAACGGCCAGCCCAATAGTGTCTAAAGAAGGCGAGCGTTTAGGGACTGTGGTTGAATGGCTCGACCGCACTATTGAAGTGCAAACTGAGCAAGAAATTTCCCGCATTGTGACCGCAGCAGCAGCGGGAGATTTCTCCCAAAGGGCGGACACAAACGGCAAACAGGGCTTCTTCCTGATGCTGGCGAACAACTTAAATTCGCTAATTGAAACCTCGGACCGTGGACTACAAGATGTGGCCCGCGTGCTAATGGCGCTCGCGGATGGCGATCTCACCACCCGCATTTATAACGACTATGAAGGCACCTTTAATGATTTGAAAAATTACTCAAATCAAACGGCTGAAAAGCTATCCTTCATGATCCAAGATATCCAGCGAGCGGCGGATACCATCAATACCGCCTCGGCAGAAATAGCCCAAGGCAACGCCGATTTATCCAGCCGCACCGAAGAGCAAGCTTCGAGCCTAGAGCAAACCTCGGCCAGCATGGAGGAGCTCACAGGTACAGTGAAACTCAATGCAGATAACGCCAGTCAAGCCAATGCGTTAGCCTCCAAAGCTTCGGAAGTCGCGGTGGACGGTGGTGAGCTTATCCAGCAAGTGGTGCAAACCATGGCATCGATTAATGAATCGGCGCGTAAGATTGCCGACATCATTGGTGTTATCGATGGTATTGCATTCCAAACCAATATCTTAGCGCTTAATGCCGCGGTAGAAGCCGCGCGGGCAGGAGAACAAGGGCGCGGCTTTGCTGTGGTCGCATCAGAAGTGCGCAGCTTAGCCCAACGTTCGGCCAATGCCGCTAAAGATATCAAGGCATTGATTTCAGATTCGGTGTCTAAAATCGAGAGTGGCAACAGCCTTGTCGGTAAGTCCGGCGATACCATGAAGGAAATCGTCATCGCCATTAAACGGGTGAACGACATCATGGCGGAGATTGCTTCAGCCTCTAATGAGCAGGCCATAGGTATCGATGAGATCAGTAAAGCCGTAGTGCAAATGGATGAAATGACGCAGCAAAACGCCGCCTTGGTTGAAGAAGCGGCCGCTGCAGCTGAAAGTATGCAATCCCAAGCACAACAACTGTCGGACAGTGTTGCCAGCTTTCGCGTAGACGATGAGGATGAAGCCCCAAGGCACAGTAACGCGCGATTAGCAGCGCCTAAAGCGAAAGCGGTGAAACCCCTTAAGCAGCTACAACCTGTAGCAAGAGCAAGGGCTACAGATAAACCTAAAACCAATGCGATGAAGCCCATAAAGCAAGATCAAGATGAATGGGAAGAATTTTAATTGAGCGAAAATAAACCATTGGATCGAGAGTTTGCCTATACCTCGGTGCATTTTAATACCGCAAGGACGACGCTATATCGCTTAGCGGGGATCAAGCTCGCCGATAGCAAGGATGCTATGGTGTATAGCCGTTTAGTGCGACGGATTAGGACATTGAAATTAGCCGGATTTTCGGCTTATTTTGAGCACCTGTTAAGTCATGAAAACGAGCATCAAGAATTTATTAATGCGTTAACCACTAATCAAACGGCTTTTTTCAGGGAACCGCATCACTTTGAGGTGTTAAAACAGTATTTAATCGATAACCCTGATACGCGCAGGATCTGGTGTGCTGCCAGTAGCACAGGGGAAGAACCTTACTCAATAGCCATTGTCGTCGCTGAACATTTCAACAGTTTTAAAACGCCTATCGAGATCATTGCCTCCGATATCGACAGTGGCGTGCTTAAAAAGGCTGAAATGGGCATTTATCCCTTAGACAGGATCGATACTGTCAGCGATATCCGTAAGAAACGGTTTTTTCTCCGCGGACGCGGAGCACAGTTGGGGAATGTGCGCGTGGTGCCTGAATTAAAACAAATGATCAAATTTATTCGCATCAATTTACTCGATTCATTTTGGTCGTTAAAAACACCAGTCGATGTGATTTTTTGCCGTAATGTAATGATTTATTTTGATAAAGAAACACAGGAAGTCATTTTAAAACACATGATGAACTCCCTCAGCGAGGATGGGCTTTATATTGCGGGGCATTCTGAAAATTTCAACATGTTCCCACAAATTATCACTGCCGTAGGCCAAACAACCTATCGGCCAGTGAAGGGGCTCATGAGTGCTAAAACCTAATATCGAATATGCCATTTCAGAGCCTAATCGCTATCATGACCACCATTTTGGTTGCGATGCTGTGAAAATCTTGCCAGGCGAGTATTTTGCCACCCGTGAAGATACCATGATAGTGACAGTGTTAGGCTCCTGTGTGTCCGTGTGTTTGTATGATCCTAAGCTCAAAATCGGCGGAATGAATCATTTCTTATTGCCAAGCGATAACAGCAATTGCACAGGGGTGCTTGCCGACTCAGCCCGTTACGGTGTGTATGCGATGGAGTTATTAATCAACGACTTGCTCAAGCTTGGCGCGCAGCGTAATTCACTCGAAGCGAAAGTGTTTGGGGGGGGCAATATGTTACGTGGCTTTACCGTGCACAACATTGGCGAGCGTAATGCCGAGTTTGTGATTGAATATCTCAATCTGGAAAACATCCCCATAATGGCTGCCGATTTACTCGATGTGTATCCGCGCAAAGTGTATTTTTTCCCCCATACGGGCAAAGTAAAAGTCCGCAAAATTAAAGCTATGCATAACAGCACAATTCTTGACCGAGAAAGCGAGTACCGTTTACGGGTTCGTAATCTCCCCACGGGCGGCGACGTTGAACTATTTGGTGATTAAGTTATGACGATCAAAGTGCTAGTTGTTGATGATTCCGCGCTGATGCGCAGCCTGCTCGGTAAAATGATTGAGGCTGATCCTGAGTTGTCTCTGGTTGGGCAAGCTGCCGATGCCTTTGAGGCCAAGGATATGGTGAATCAATTTCGCCCCGATGTGATCACCTTAGACATCGAAATGCCTAAAGTGGATGGCTTAACCTTTCTGGACCGTTTGATGAAAGCCAGACCCACAGCGGTAGTGATGATTTCTTCGTTAACCGAGCAGGGCGCGGATGCGACCTTTAACGCCTTAGCCTTAGGCGCGGTGGATTTTATCCCGAAACCGAAATTAGACTCGCCCCAAGGTATCCATGATTATCAGGATTTGATTTTAGATAAGATCAAATCCGCCGCGAAAGCCAAAATCATCAAACCGCAAAAATTTGTTGAGCCAACACGCCCAGTGTCGAGTAAGCGGCCGGTATTGGCCAATACAACCCTAACCCAGCATGTAGTTGCGATAGGCGCCTCTACAGGCGGCACCGAAGCCATTTTGTATGTGTTACAGCATTTACCTGCGGCTATGCCACCGATAGTGATCACCCAACACATGCCTGCGGGTTTTATCCGCACTTTTGCCGAACGCTTAAATCGACTGTCGCGGATCACTGTTAAAGAAGCGGAGCACGGTGAGCGACTCTTACCCAGTTATGCCTATGTTGCCCCTGGCGATCATCACCTAGAGATCATCAAAGTGGGTGGCAGTTATAAAGTGAAACTAACCCAAGATGAAAAGGTCAGCGGCCACAGGCCGTCGGTCGATGTGATGTTTAATGCCTTGGCGCAATGTGCAGCGCCCAATATCAGCGCGATGATATTAACCGGCATGGGCAAAGATGGCGCCGAAGGTATGGTGGCGCTGCACCAAAAAGGCGTCACCACTTTTGCCCAAGATGAACAAAGTTGTGTGGTATTTGGTATGCCAAGGGAAGCGATAAAGTGCCGCGCGGTGGATTATGTGGTGGAGTTAGCGCAGATGCCGAGCAAACTTATTAATCACTTAAGCTCACTGTGATTGCTGCTTTTAATGAAGTTCAAAAGTAACCATCAATATGGCGGTGAGTCAAACCGAATGACATTAAGGCCTGATTCATGCGCAGGATGAGTGAATGGGTTTCAATCCTGCCCACTTGGTGAAAACACTAATTGATTTCGGCCTAAACGTTTCGCCTCGTACAAGTGCTTATCCGCCAGTAACAGACAATCTTGAAACTCCTCACATTCGTCCGAGAACACTAAACCGCCGCTGAGCGTCACCTTAAACTCGACGCCATCTTCGACAAAGACAATATGGCTAAAGCTCTCGCGGATCGCATTTAACTTAGCAATCGCCAGTGGTTTTTGCATATCTGGCAGCACTAACATAAATTCCTCGCCGCCATAGCGACCGGTAAAGTCAGTTTGCCGTAAGGATTGTTGTAGAAGATGGGCAAAGGCCAGCAACACCTTGTCACCACCGGCATGGCCATAGGTGTCGTTCACTTTTTTGAAGTGATCTAAATCGAACATGGCGATACAAACCTGAGAGTTAATTCGTTTAGCCACGTTATAGCAGCGCCTCGCGGCAACCAGAATCTGGGTATGGTTTAACAATCCCGTTAAGCTGTCGCGGCTTGCCGAACTGCGAATATCATGGCCACGTTGGGCGCGGGATATCACTTGCGCGACAAATAAACTCGGCGCGGTTTGCTTTGAAATTAAGTCATCTGATCCCGCTTGTATGATGCTGACTTTATTCTGCATCGTATCGTCAGAGCTCAACACGAGAATTGGGCTAGAGGTGTATTTATCCAGTTGGCGTATCATCTTTGCCAGCTCAAGCCCGTTCACCTCAGGCATGTATAAATCGAAGATGAACAGATCGGGTTCAAACTGCTCAAGGGCAGGTAAGACTTGCCCGGCGCTCGATAACCCTTTCACCATCAAACCGTGACTGCGTAACAGGCTTGAAAAATAATCCACCATAGATTGCTGATCATCCACCAGTAACACCTTCAAGGGCTGCTTCTCAGACATCTTGAGAGATTGATGGATTTTGCGCACCAATAAAGTGGTTTCCGCATGTTTAACAAAATATTCGCTAACGTTGGCACGAATGGCCAGCAACCGCATGTCAAAATCCCCGCGCGAGGATAAAACAAACACTCGGGTATTGTTCTTTTCAAACTCTGTGGCGGCTTCGAACAAGGCCTCTTCAGTCCAATCGGGCAGAATTAAATCCAATAGAATCAGATCGAAGGGCGTTTCATTTTGCACCACCAGAAAGCTCGTGAAATTCAAAAAATGCTGCACACTAAAACCGAACTCTCGCAGTTGCTTTGTGATCATTGCGCCGACATTACCATCGTCTTCTATGATGGCAATATGGTGATCATGCCGCGCCTTAGCCGGTTTATAGGGACTTTGCTGCATTTGCGCCTCCACCACAGGCGGCGACGGTTGACCGCGCATATTGTTTTGCAACAACTGGTGGAATAGGGTATCTAAGCCTTTGATAGTAGGAAGTTCGGGAGCTGGCGCATTGAGCAACCCTTTAAGCTGCAGCTCAAGTTTATCGACTATGTGTTTGGTATCCGACAATCCAAAGGTCTCGCTCGACCCTTTTAAGTTATGCACCTCTCGGTACACGGCAGACAGCATGTGTGCATTCCAATTCTTACGCAATGAAATCCACAAGGTAATGATTTGTTTCTTTTTATCCGGCAGTGCATGTAAAAACTGTCGTTTAAGTTGCTCTAACGAATCTTCAAAACTCATAGGCAATAGATATCCTAAATGATTGAGCCCTAGGTTTCTCCGTGTGGTCGCTACCTCGGGACGATAAAACCCGTTTATACTGAAATTGACACTGTTTTCAACAGAAGGATGTAACAGATTCAACCAATTGCACGTATTTTCACACAGACTAATAGAGTGTAAACCACTGCGAAAAAAACGACGGGGAAATGCACAGATGCTACCCGCCTAAATAGACTTCCTTTTTCAATCGCCAATACTCGGGTTGTGATATAAAACAGCAAAACGCAAAATTTTTTCTGCAAAACAGCAGGATAATGATGATGTGTATTTTGTATCAAAAGTGATTGTGATAAGTTAGCGTCATTAAAAACAATCACTTGTTGCAAAAGGATTTTTGTCAGTGAGCATAGCGTTTTATAATGGCCATGCCGTAACACTCTCGGCGCAGTATTTGTCTAAAACCTTTGAAGAAGTGCATTCAAGTTGGTTACATCATCTTTTGCCGATCCTCGCGAGAGACAAACTATCGATACTGGATGTGGGAGCAGGCTCTGGGCGGGATGTACATTATTTAGCCAAAAAGGCACAGGACAAAGAGACGCAAATTTTTGCAATCGAACCTGCTATTGCTTTAGCGAAAATGGGGCAGGTGTTAACGCGGGATCTACCCGTTCGTTGGATTGAGGATGGTTTACCTCAGCTACAAAAAGTGGCTGGCCTAGCACAACAGTTCGATCTGATTTTACTCAGCGCTGTGTGGATGCATTTATCTCCCTCTGAGCGCCCACTAGCACTAGCAACACTCTCACGTTTACTCAATTCAACGGGACTTTTAGTCATCAGTTTGCGCCATGGTCTAAGCCCCGATGCCCGCGTTATGCACCCAGTCAGTGCAGATGAATTGCTCGCACTGGCTGCAGATTGCCAGCTAGCACTCAAAGATTCGAGTCAAGATGAAACTGACAAACTCGGTCGCACGCAAGTGCATTGGCAGACCCTCGTATTTACACCAAAAGCCGTCCCAAACGTTACTGTTCCCGAAGCAAACGCCATTATTAAGGGTCGTCATCATGCCGATTGATGCGAGAAGACAAGTTGAATTTATTAGCTATTTACAACGTCTGTTGGTTGAAGGGGATTTTGTTGCAACATACAAATTTGCCTTACTGCATGCGATCGCAGATGTCTGCATCGAACGGCCATTAATACTCAATGCCGATCCTGAACAGAAAACCCTAATCAGTATTGATGAGCTAGTAGAGAAGTTTATTGAACTCTATTGGCAACACTCTTTACCTTTTGGTGCTGTTAATGCGCATTTTGTTCTACTTCAAAATAATGGAAAGCAATCAGCCTTAATCAACAGTTTGATTGAGCTACGTAATCAAGGCGTTAACAGTTTATCCCAGTTAAAAGCGCATCTTAGTTATCCTGCTCTATTGAGTAAAACGCGCGGCACCGTTAAAGAGGGCCCGTTATGGCGCTTACAAATTTTGTCCCGAAACGCAGATTGTTTTCTTTATCCCCATGATAAAACAAAAATTATATCGAGTTGAATCCGGGTATCGCATTCTGCTTCAGGCGATTTCATGATTTAGTGGTGTCATTAGCTCGCACACAATGGGTGCAGAAAATCGCCGAGTTTCCCGCAAATCAGGTCGTTATTGGCAATAAAGGCAATTTAAGCGAGTTTCTATTTGGCAGTGACCGACAGACGATCACTCACGCTAGACCTGTGCTGCTTGATATCCAAAAGGGCCAATGCTTTTATTGCCATAAGTCATTAAAAGAAACTGGCGAAGTGGATCACTTTATTCCTTGGGCACGATATCCTAATGATTTAGGGCATAATTTTGTCCTCGCTCATAGCAGTTGCAATAACAATAAACGCGATCATCTTGCCGCACAGCGTCACAAAGATAACTGGTATGAGCAAAACATTATCCAGCATGGCCAAGCGTTACATTCTGAACTCAGCCGATATTTCGTCTGTGAAAGTGATCGCTCCGAAGCCATCACCACTTGGGCCTATCAGCTTGCAGGGCAAAATCGCTCACCACTCTGGCTCGATAAAAAAACCTTAGTGCCTTTTAACGCGATAGATAATGATTTATCGAGCACAGCAATTTAGAAACAAAGAAGTAAGTAGCGTTTATTCAGTCTCAGAATCTTAATTATCTGATTTTTAAAGGAAAGGTATGACAGAGTTACTAAAAGGGATTTTTTCAGTTTCACTTATTTTGTTGGGTATGGGAGCGATTTTAGTCCCTATGTTTTTTGTTATACGACATAGAGACAGAACGGTAAAGCTGCCTATTGATAGGGAAAAGTTGAACAGATTGCCTGGTTTTGGCATTCAAAAACAGATCCAAGAGCTGCAATTTAATATTCTGAGCGCAATGCTCATGTCGGTCATCGTTGTCACCATTCCGTTTGCATTTGAAGGATTAAGGGGATACCTCGACAAAGGAACATTTCCTTTGGCATTTGTTGGATTCATTGTACTCGGCCCAATTTATTTTGTGGTCAAAACCTATCGTAGTATGACTCGATTGACTAAGTTACGTTTGGGGCATACGGCCGAATTAGCGACCGCAGCCGAACTAATGCGTTTGCAGGGATTGGGTTATCAAGTTTTCCATGATATTCAAGCCGATGGTTTTAACATTGATCACTTAGTCGTGGGGATTAATGGTGTGTTTGCCATTGAAACTAAGGGGCGGCATAAGTGGTACAGTGATAAGAAGAATGAGTCAAATGGTGGGCAACATAAGGCACATGAGTTGTTTTACCGTGATGGGAAATTGGTGTTTCCGTCTTGGACAGAAACGGCACCGATTGAACAAGCTCAACGTCAAGCTAAGTGGGTGAGTGAATGGCTCACAAAGGCTGTAGGCCAATCTATTCCGGTAATGCCTGTACTCGTATTTCCCGGGTGGATGGTGAAGTCACAAACTAAACCCCCGTTTCCTATCATTAATCATAAGCAAGTCGCTATTACACTTCCTAAGATGAATGCCGCTATATTCACTCAAGAGCAAGTGAATGCGATTGCTTATCAAATTATGCAACGTTGTTTGCAGGGCAAGCCATAACTCTCTTCAGATTTTTAAATCATTATTTAGCCCAATAAAAAAGTCGTCATTGGATAACCAATGACGACTTTTTAATGCGATAACGCTGGGTTAATCAGCGTAAGTTAGCCTAATATTATGCGCTTTTTCTCGCTTCCATTTCAGCTTGGCTTGAAAGGTACTCATCGAAGGTACCTTGGAAGTTAATTATTTTTTTATCTTTAATATCAATGATACGTGTAGCGAGTGACGATACAAACTCACGGTCATGACTGACGAATATCAAAGTGCCTTCAAAATCTTTCAACGCATTATTGAGTGCTTCGATGGCTTCCATATCCATGTGGTTAGTCGGTTCGTCCATGATTAGCACGTTGATGTCTTGCATCATTAACTTACCGAATAACAAGCGGTTTTTCTCTCCGCCTGAACAGTTACGCGCTTTCTTGTTCGCATCATCTTCGGTGAACAGCAGACGGCCTAACATGGCGCGTACCATAAGATCGTTATGCTTGGGTTGGCGCCACTGTGACATCCAATCCATCAGCGTGTAGTCATTATCAAATTCGTCACTGCTGTCTTGCGGGCAGTAGCCGATTGATGCGTTTTCTGACCACTTGATCACGCCTTTATTGTGTTCTAGATCATTGACTAAGCAACGTAGGAAAGTGGTTTTACCCACGCCGTTCTCGCCGATAATCGCTAATTTTGCACCGGCTTCGAGGATTAAGTCGCCGCCTTCGAATAGCAGCTCACCATCAAACCCGTGGGCCAAATCTTCAAGGATCAGTGCTTGGCGATGCATTTTCTTACCAGCATCGAAACGAATAGAAGGGTGGATACGGCTTGATGATTTCACTTCATCAAGCTTGATTTTGTCCATTTTCTTCGCGCGCGAGCTGGCTTGTTTTGCCTTAGATGCGTTGGCACCGAAGCGGTTAACGAAGTCTTGCAGCTCTTCGATTTCAGCACTTTTCTTGGCGTTACCTGACAATAATTGTTCGCGCAGCAATGCCGATTGTGCGAGGAAGTATTCGTAGTTACCTGGGTAAATGCGCAATTCGCCATAATCGATATCCGCCATGTGGGTACAGACGGCATTTAAGAAGTGCCTATCATGGGAAATAATGATCATGGTGCACTTACGTTTGTTCAACTCGGTTTCTAACCAGCTAATGGTATGGATATCCAAGTTGTTGGTTGGTTCGTCGAGCAGCAGAATATCTGGGTTGGCGAACAGCGCTTGGGCTAACAAGACCCGCAATTTCCAGCCCGGTGCCACTTGTTGCATTAGACCGTAATGGAAAGATTCTTCAATACCCGCTTCGAGCAGAATTTCACCGGCGCGACTTTCAGCGCTGTAACCATCCATTTCGGCAAATTCACTTTCAAGATCGCCAACGCGCATGCCATCTTCTTCAGTCATATTCGGATTGGCGTAAATGGCATCGCGTTCCTGTTTGACTTTCCACAGGGCAACATCCCCCATGATCACCGCATCGATCACACTGTATTGTTCAAAGGCGAACTGATCTTGGCTTAGGGTACCGACTTTTAAGCCGGGCGTGATGGACACATTGCCAGAGGTTGGCGCTAAAGCTCCGCTGAGGATCTTCATAAAGGTCGATTTGCCACAGCCATTCGCGCCGATCAAACCATAGCGGTGACCATTGCCAAATTTCGCTGAAATGTTTTCAAACAATGGCTCAGGGCCAAACTGCATCGTGATGTTCGCGGTAGAGATCAAAGGAGCTTTCCTAGGTATTTGCTAACGGGGATTGTGACAAACAAGCCTCAAAATGAAACATGCGCTTCACCCACTCTAAGCCAAAACATTAAAGTTGGGATAATAAGGTCGCGGAGTATACAGACTAAGGGCTAAAGATGCGAGCAAGTATGTGATGCGCAGCTATAAATCGAGCCGTTTCAGTTGCGTTTATTTTGAGGATGAGAGAAGGCATTAGCGGTTTATCGGCAAAAAATGGCACAGGTTTGAGCTTGCTACTGAGTGAAGGTCTGTTAAGTATCTCTTATCTAAGCGTCTACCTATGAAGTCTCTATATAAAATGCCTATCTATGAAGTGACATCTATTAAGTGTGTAGTGCTCTCTATTAATGATAGGTGCCGATGCTAGATTCAAGCCTTCATGGCGACTTGAGGCGCGGTGGATTTCATGCGCTAAAGCCAATGCTAAACCCTGACAGAGCAAATAAAAGGAGGCGTTTAGCTTATTTACCGTTATTATTCCCGCAGTTTTGCTGAAAAAGCAGATTTTGCGGCTAATATAGTTAACTGCTCTATATGCAAGTTTTGGGTCTATAAGATTAACGATTCAAGCATATAACGCTGCATGCTAGTGCCGTCACTTAACGAAACGAATAGCTGAGCGAGTGCCATCATTCGCCTAGATGGCTTAAATGACTTAAGTGATTTTAATGGCTTAATTAAATAATGTTATAGCTGTCATAGCCCGTTTAGTCGCAAATTCAGTAACTAATTTGATAACTCAATACCGTAAACTAATACAGTAAAATCAGCCAATTGGGCTGAATTTGGAATTCCCATGATACAAGAGCAACAGAACAACCCATTACACGGCCTCAAACTCGAGACAATGATCACTGAGTTAGTCGATTTTTACGGTTGGAAAATTTTATTCGCGGCATTAAAGCTAGGCTGCTTTAACACCAACCCGACCATTGAGGCCAGTGTCATTTTCCTCAAAAAAACCGAGTGGGCGCGGGAGAAAGTGGAAAACTTCTACCTGTACCGATTTAAGCGTATGCCTAAAGCCGTCGGTGAGCAGTTTGATCTTAAGCCACGTGAACGAGGTTTTGCCTCAGGTATCGCGCCGCGTAAACCGATGGAACTGACATTAGCCTCTATCGCTGAAATGCAGGCCAAAGCCAGCGCCGAGTACGAAGCGGGTAACCGCCGTCCAAACTCTGGATATGGCTCAGGTAACTCAGGTAAAAGCGCAGGCAAAAAACCTGCGGGTGGACGCGGAACAGGTTCTGGCTATGGTTCATCGAATCGCAGCTCACAGCGTCGAAACGAACCCAGAAACGATTCAAGAAATGATTCAAAAATGACAGAGCGTTCAGGACCTGGCCCATCGACGGATGACAACGATCCGTGGGGCACTAAACGCGGCTAATCCCATGTCTGCCGAATTGAGTTGGCATGGTTTTTCACAGGCGTTAGTTTTGCACTCGCTATTTTCACGCATGCGATTTGCCGTTGTTTCTACGGTTTGCTGTTTCATGCTAGTAAGGAATGAGTGTTGTATTAAGGTCGCTCTGGTATGAGTTAGCTTTTACATGAGTAGACTTTAGTTCCTGAGTTGATTTTTACAAGGCGTGGCTTTTGTAAGCGTCGGTTTGAAGTTATGGCTCTGACTGTTTGATAAAACGTCTGATTTATCGCCTGATTAAATGAAAAAAGGTTAACCGTAGTTCACGGTTAACCTCTTTTTTATGACTAACTATTCACTTTATTGCATGAGGGTTAGAAAATTCTCGGGGGTTATAGTTTTAGATTTGCATATCGAGCGCATAATGAGTGAATGCCACAATTTACAATCAAATAGCGCCAGTCGCTCACTATTACGCCAAGTTAAAATAACTCACTTACGAAATCAGCCCTAAAACTTGCTTTAAACGCGAATGCCAAAGCTCATGCTAAGTACTGCTCCCAAGGTTTAGTTCAAACCTTTCATCCAAAGCACAAAAGCCTTTTCTACACTTTTCATTTGTCAATTTTTGTCACTTGATGCTTTTTGCGCTGTGCCATTTTGTCAGCAAACTGACCTTAGTGGATGTTGAGTTGTTTGACTATGCTGCTCCAAGGTAACCATTTAAAAGCTTGGTTGGCATCGGGTAAGTGGTTGTGACCGTCTTGTACCACCAGCATCCCCTGTTGCCAAACTCCACTACCGACGGGCAAATGCGTGACGGCTAGCCCATCGGTTTCGGCGCTGCCGTCGATGCTGGTTTCGCGGCCGTTTTCCATCCCGTTCAATTTCACGCCAATGCGGAAACGTCCTACTTGGGTATAAGGCGCGCTTGCTTGATAAAGCAGATAACTGTTATTGCCTTGGCTCGAGACCACCAGCAAATCTTGTTTTTTGCCGTGAATGCTCGCACCTTGGTAGAGTGAAACCCCTTCAACATCGGTAGCTTTGAATCACAACCCGCACCTCACGTTGTGACTCATTCTACTTTTCATTCTGTCATTCCGCGCCAAGGTCACTTTCAATCGCCACGCTATGCACTGTTTGCAAGTGAATATAGGCTCGGGTTGGCGGCGGGCATTCGTTTGTCGCTGATGCGGGAAAACTTAAGTTTGCCAGTGATGGCAGAAAAACTATCGATGAGCCCTGCGACCTTAAAGCGCCGCTTGGCTGAAATGGATTTAAGCTTTGGCCAACTCGCCGATGAAACACGTTTAATCAAAGCCCTGTATTATTTAGCCACACCTTCGCAGGACGCTCACAGTATTGCCAATTCACTGTCCTTCAGCGACGCCAGTAATTTCAGGCGTTCTTTTAAACGCTGGACAGGCCAATTACCCACCTATTTTCGCAGCTGGCTGGCTTAAGTCATAAGCGAGTAACAAGATGTCCTGCCTGTATTTCCAAGCATATTTTTTGTTTTTATTTATTCAAAGCGTGAATTTAGGTGAGAAATTTGTCGGCATTATATGTTTATAATTGAATATTTAACGCATAACCAATCAATTTCACCATTAATGGTTATTGCGCAAGGCTCATAAGCGTTATGCTGGCTGAACTGTGATTCCGCTGAGTGAGTGGCGAGTGATTATGGTAATGATTTTACCGGATGAATAACTAGACACTTTTTTATTGTCGCCATTTTGACTGTGCCATGGTCTCAGATAAACAATGCCATTTATACTCACTTTCCTATTGAAAAAACGTGGTGAATATTAAGCTGAAATGGAGCAACTAAGTGGTGAGTGACGAAAATATCACTGGACTTTATTTCATCGAGGGACTTAAGCGCATTTGGATTACTTATACATATAGACATCCAGAGCCAATAGATGACATCGACCATACGACATATATGGAGCTGCTAGATAAAGTAAAAAATACAGATGGAACGCGATATGATTTGTACACCTATCTCCTATCAAAACAAAACAAGTGCACAGACATTCTCCAATTTCTTAAAACACACCCGCACAGAGAATAACCTTTCCCAAGAAGATTTATGTGGTTTGCTCAGGCAAAAAAGCTGTCTGTTCGATACCTTAGATTCCATCACGATTAGCCGTTGGGAGCGAGGGGTTAACATCCCATCCCTTGCTAAACAGTCTGAAATTGTTGAAATATTTGGCTCTGAACTCTTTGATATTTATCGGGAGGATAAAAAGTTTATCAACGAAGGCTTAGCTTTGATTAATCTTTTTGAGTCCAACATAGAACGCAGTGACCATCCGTACTACCGCAATACGCCTTATCGTGTCGAATTTATCGAGAGCCACCATCATAACTTCATGGCGTTACTGCAACTCAGCTTGGTTTATGAAAGTAATCCGCGTTTATCCTTTGTGAGCCGTAACTTATCTCAACCGTTTTTCCATGGTCTGTCATTAGTTGTTGCGTTTAGCTCGGGCGATCAGATAGTCGGACATAGTCTGTTTTGTCGCACTCAGGGCAAAATTGCCCTCGAATTTATGAATGATGAGGTGGACTTATTCGAGGTGATTAACCATAACAGCCAAACCTTACCAGATACCTTGATGGTGTTCTCATCTTTTGGTGTGACTCCCTATATTGAAAACTACATGATGTCTGTTTATCTCAATGAATTGGCTGCGAGTCGCTCACTCAAGTTTTTAAGTTTTAATATCTGTGATGAGTCATTAAAACGAAAGTTAACGCAATTTAAGTTACCCATTTTCAAAGTGAGAACGATAGAAGGTTGCTGCAAACCGATAAAAAACTATTCGTTTTTTTCCAGTCGCACAGAGGTGATGGCAAATCGTAATCTACTCAAGCTTTCCGTCATTCCTTCATCAAAATCCCAAACGATCGATCCCATTTTCTTCATGCAGTTAGAGACCCCTATATGAATATTCTCATCATAGATGATCAGCGCTTTATTCGAGAAACCATGAAAGCCGATATCCATAAGTTCTTGGTTGACGATAACGTGCAGATCTATGAAGCCTGTAATGGTAATCAAGGCATAGAACTGATTATTGACATCGAAGTGGTGCTTGAGTTGATCATCATAGATCTCAAGATGGACCAAGGAGATGGAATCGCAGTCATCAATATGTTGGCCTCCGAGCCCCGTTTTGCCGCGATTCCGATTGCGGTGATCAGCTCCTCGGATAAACGGACTTTAGAGCTGGTGGACAATATCATCACAGTGCTGAGGCTCAACTTGCTGGGGGTATTTGCTAAGCCTATCAACGTGAATGATATTTTAACGCCATTGTTAGAAGCATCCACGGATAGACATCATGCGCATCAACATCAATCGATGGTGCAAAACAGGGCGGCCAATATCAATGTGCGGCAATTGCTTAAAGATGAACAATTAATTCTCTGCTATCAACCTAAGATCAACCTAAAGACCAAGGAAATCATGGGTTTTGAAGTACTGTCGCGGCTTTGCGATCAATCCAATGGCTATATTTATCCCGACGTTTTTTTGCCACTGGTTAATCAACAAGGGCTGAATAGCCTGTTCTCGCGGATGGTCATTTCCCAGGCGTTGCAATGTTGGTCGCGTCAACCTTTGCTGACGGCGTTTGCGCTGTCGATTAACATTACCGCCGACGATCTGACCTGCGATGAACTGATTGAATTCATCATCGAATGTGGCCGTGAGCATAAACACATCCATTTGATTTTAGAGCTCACTGAGTCGCAAGAGATCATCAATCAAGATAGAGTGCTTAACTCAATTGCACGGCTGATCATCAACAATATCGATATTTCCCTCGATGATTTCGGAAAAAGTTATTCCACTTATGATCGTCTCGATGCCATTCCCTTTAAAGAAATCAAAATTGATAAAAGTTTTGTCTCCGATATGGATATTAATCATCAACATTATCTCATTGTGGAGTCCACCATAGCGCTTGCGCAGAAGATGCACGTAAAGGTGGTTGCCGAAGGCGTTGAGACAAGCGCAATAGAAGCGATTCTTTCTGAACTAGGCTGCGATGTTGCCCAAGGCTATTTATATAGCCCGCCAGTTGAAGGTCGTTATCTGATTGATTGGATTGCGCAATACAATAGGGAATGCCTAACCCATGGATACTAAGTCAATAATTGATAATGAGTTAACACTGGCCTTATCGACATTTTTTGAGCAATACAGCCAAGAACAGCAATCGCGGCTGCGATTAACACTTATCGCAGAGTTGCAGCGTATGCGACTCGAGCTAGAAAAATGTAAGTCCAATGACAGTATCGAGGCCCTAACACATCAATTCGTGGGGATTGCTCGCTATTTGCAGCTTAAGAATACCGTGCCTATGGCTAATTCTTGCGAGCGAGAACAGTTCAAACATCAGCTAAACGATTTACTTAATGCCGTAATGGATTACGCCAATGAGCGTTAAATACAGTGCTTGCATCAATATGTTCAGTGGCTTATGGGTCACAATATTAGTACTGTGGCTAACCTTGTCCCACTCGCTGTATGAGTTTGACGCTATTTACGATAAAAAAGCGCAGGCGGTTTTTACTTCCTCGCGGGATATGTTCTTACAACATAAGATCATGTTGGATGCGCTGAAATCTTTTTTTCACGCGTCGAGTAAGGTGACGTCACAGGAGTTTGAGATTTTTGCCAAGGATTTACTTAAAATCAAATCTGCCGTCGCTTTTACGCTGACCCCCAGTCTTGAACTGGCCTATATCTCAGATAAAACGATGGCTACTGAGCTTAAACAGATTGAGTTAGTCAAGAATCTTAAAGGAGAACTTAAGGCGAGCCTTGCCAATTACACTTTGGCTGTGGTGGCCATTGATGAGCCAAATATGCCTTATCTCGTTTATGCCGTTTCTCATCAGCGGATACTCGCGCGAATCGAACAAGAGCAGGGCGTTTGCATTACCTATCAATTTGAACAGTCATTTGAGCAGTCCTTACTGCAAAACTCATCCTGCACTCTTAAGTTAGCCAGCGGCCTATTTTCATTATTTAATTACTCTGATAGCCAAACCTTAGCTATCCCAGAATATCAAACCCGAGTGAGTTTACAGGTACAATATCAAGTGCCACAAAAAGAAGTTATCGAGCTTATCGTGATCATCCTACTGATTGCAGCCCTTGGCATAGTGTTGTCCTTCCTTTTGTACTTTAAGTCTAAAAATCAGCAAATTGTGGAGCAAATTAAGCTCGACAATCGCGCTAAATTAGCCGTGCTTTCGAGCATTAATCATGAGATCCGCACCCCAATCAATGCCATTCTTGGCTATAGTCGCATGCTAAAAAAAGCCCTCTCACAACCACAGGAACTGGATAAAATCGTCGATAAAATGGCCTGGTCTGCCAACTTACTCTATTCGGTTGCCGAAAATACCTTAAATTACAGTAAGGCAGAAGCTGGGCAGTTAAAACTGAATTTACATTCGGTGAACTTACACGAGTATGTGGGCAATATTCAGGACTATTATCGTGCATTTAGTGCAACCTCCGGCAAACGTTTACACATTGTAGTAAGTGAGTCTTTGCCGAAGTTTATCGAACTCGATGGGACTAAGTTATTCCAACTCATGACCAACATTATCAATAATGCGTTCAAATACAGTACGGGTAGCGAAGTGCATTGCTATATGGATTTACACCTTAAAGCGAATGCTAAAAATCAGCGCCCTGTGCTTAGGGTGCTGATCCGCGATTTTGGCGATGGTATGTCAAAGGAAGCGCAGCGCGCTTTAGTCGATCCCTTTATGCACGCCGCTAACTCACCTATTGCCGCGACATCGGGTATGGGACTCGGGCTCTATACGTGTAATCGATTGCTTGAGCAGATTGGCGGTCGGTTTAGGCTGCGCAGTCAAAAGGGCAAAGGTACCACAGTGTTACTGCATTTCCCCTGTCAGCTCAGCGCAGTGAAAGAACGATTAACACTTCAATATGATCAACAAAAAGTGCTGATCATAGATGACAATCTGTTTAATCTTGAAATTTGTCGCGCCATGCTGGAGCACTATCATTTTCAAACCTTCAGTACTGATAATACAGAGCAAGCACTGAAGATGTTGGTTAACCATTTGCCACAGATTGTCATTGTGGATTATCGTTTACAAGACATGAACGGTTTACAACTGGTCAGGCAGATGCAGCAAGTATTACAAAACCTGGTGAGGGATAGCCCTATTGAACATCACTGTCGTTTCTTTTTACTCTCCGCGAATGACTGCGATGATATTCCCGAATTAGCGTCATTTCCTGAGGTGCATTTCATGCAGAAACCTTTTAGTGCCGAAGTCTTTCTCAGCAAATTAGCGGTAAAAGAGTAAACCATCAACATATTGAATGTTATATAAAAATATGATTTGCTGACTTCATCCAATTGGTACTGAAATACTGCAAATATCTTTGCAGTTAATGTGTAATCTAAGGTATAAGCGCTGTGATCCGCTCAGAACACTGCTACGCTAAACATATCTAAGTTCTTATTTAAATTTGTCACTGCTAGGAAGGCCGATGGATAAGAAACCCCTTGAATTGGTTTACCCATTTATAACGGAAGCTTTGCGGCTGAGCGAGAATGGTCTAGCGGTGTTAGACAAGCATAATCATTTTATCTTTTATAATAATACCTTTGCGAAAATGTTTGGTTTTGTTGATCAAGACATGGTCGGCAAGCATTTTGACGACATGATGCGCTTTGCCTTTACCCATAAACAGGGACCGAAAATTGAGCATGAAACCATAGAGGAATGGCTCGAGCTTATTCATGCGAATCAACGTAAATCGGCTTTTAGACGTTTTGAAGTGGATCTGGTCGACGGTAGCTGGTTGCAACTCTCGGAGCAGGTTTATCACAATGGCGATATGGTCATTGTTTGCACTGATATCACCCAGTTAAAACAGGTCGAATTTGCCCTCAGGAATGCGCAAACTGAGTTAAATCGCCTCGCGCTCACCGATGAGTTAACTGGGATTGCCAATCGGCGGCACTTTTTTCAGCAGTTAGAGCACGAAATCAAACGCTTGAGTCGCTTACAGTTGCCATTATGCCTAGTGATGATGGATATCGATAATTTTAAACTCGTCAATGATCGCTATGGCCATCAAGTCGGTGACAAAATCTTGCAGCATTTTACCCAATTCATCAGCGCCCGAACCCGTCCCTACGATATTTTTGGCCGCTTAGGCGGTGAAGAGTTTGCTCTGTTACTGCCAGAAACCACGGTTGATGCGGCCCAGAAAATCGTAATGCGTATGATGTCATCCCTTGCCAATGAAGATATTTCTGCAATCGTGGCTGATTTTCAATATCAATTTTCAGCAGGGGTTAGCGCATTAACCCCTGTGATTATTCACCATGGAATCGATAACAGTGCTGATATTGCAGATGTGGAGCAGGTTGCATTGCCTGTCGAAACAGGAAGTCAGTGCCGCTCGGATGCTGAAAAGCTGGTGGCCGAGGCGGATAAAGCGCTCTATCAAGCTAAAACCCTCGGGCGCAATCGCGTGGTGATATGGGACGATGTGATGTTAACGGGTAACCTGCCTAGCTGAGAAAAGTGCATATTAATCAGTATATTATTTATTCATGGCGCCAGTCATCCATGTGTAACTAAGACTGAGCCGCTAGCCCAGCGTGTCGCTAATCCAACAATAAAACTCAAAGTTGACAAAAACCTGCGCTAATCCAAAAAAAGAAACACGCTTAGTGGGAACAGTACTCATCACACTACCAAGCATTCGCTTAACTTAGTGTTGTACTCAAAACGACGTTTTGTTCCTTTGGTTTTTCACCTAAAATAGCCGCCATATCTGTCCACATTGCTTTAGCCTTCAAGGGAAACTGTGTTAATCAATCAGCAATATACCCGCCATGGACCC